>NZ_JANSWL010000073.1:0-229953 GCF_028539135.1 Butyrivibrio sp. DSM 10294
CCAAACAAATATGAGGAATTAGCAATTTACGCAGTAAATTAGCGGTTTCCGAATATTTGTAGAATTGCGAGAATGACGATAGTCATGGAGCAATTCGTATATCATATGGTGTCAAAAGATACTTTTGACACCTACATCATAGAAAAAGAAAACTTCGGAAACTCAAGAACTGCGGAAAAGAGGCGCTTATGAGGCAGATTTTAGCTTATGGAGATTCAAATACATGGGGACTTATCCCGGGATCATCCCCCTATGAGAGATATCCCTGGGAAGTAAGGTGGACCAGCCTTCTTCAGGAGAAGCTTGCTGAGGACAGAATCATAGAGGAAGGGCTCTGCGGTCGTACCACAGTGTTCGAGGATGAGCTTAGACCCGGAAGAAAGGGCGTGGGATCCCTTCCGATGATACTGGAGAGCCATTATCCCGTGGACTACGTCATTCTGATGCTTGGCACCAACGACTGCAAGAGCTACTACAATGTGTCCGCCGGAACCATCGGCAAGGGCATTGAGAGATGCCTTGATGTGATCATGGATCATGTAGAACCCGAGAATATACTTCTCATTTCGCCCATAGCCCTCGGAGATGATGTGTGGAGAGACGACAAGGACCCGGAGTTCAGTACCCGGTCTGTGGCTGTAAGTAAGCAGTTAAAAGAGGTCTACAGGGCGATTGCTGATAGGAGAGGGGTGAACTTCCTGGCGGCTTCGGATTATGTGAAGGCCAGCGGTGTGGACTGCGAGCATATGGATGAGAAGGGGCATAGGGTGTTCGCAGATGTGGTGTATAGGAGGATAAGGGCTGTCGAGGAAGGGCAGATAGCATGAAAAGAATGAAATTTATCAAATAATATAGGTTGAGATAATGAAAATCAGCTTAGCTGAATTTCATTCCGCGAAGCGGTATTTCATTTAGCTTAGCTGATTTTCATTATCTTATCATTTACTCCATCCTATTTCTCTCAAACAGCTAAATATTTTCCCTCCATTCTATATTATGCTATATTCATCCCTGACATTTATCAGTTAAATAAAGGAGAAACGCTAT
The DNA here is from genome assembly GCF_028539135.1 of Butyrivibrio sp. DSM 10294. Taxonomy (NCBI): domain Bacteria; kingdom Bacillati; phylum Bacillota; class Clostridia; order Lachnospirales; family Lachnospiraceae; genus Butyrivibrio; species Butyrivibrio sp. DSM 10294. The sequence continues at coordinate 1,048 of NZ_JANSWL010000073.1, forward strand.
GAAAAAAGTAAAACTTTTATCTATAGGACTTTCCCTGTCACTTCTCATGACGGGTTGTGGGTTGAATATCGGCGACAGACAGGAGACATTGCCACCGACATCCGGTGAGAGCAGCGAGAATACAAATATTCAGCTGCCGATTCCGAATCAAAGTAATGAACAGAATCAGGCATCTGCACAAGAGACCAATAAATTCAATGGTCCCGAAATTAAAGCATATAAGAAATTTCTGAAGGAGAGGATGGAGGCCAAAACCCAGGTTTGCTACGTCTCTCTTCTCCATCTTGATGAAGATGATGTCTATGAACTTGCAGTCCTTGAATATGAGGGACTTAATTATAACATTTATCTTTATTCTTACGATAACGGCGAGGTCGTATCCCTTGAAACTTCCGGATTTCCGTTCTATGGCGGCTCAGGAGATTTTTATTACGTCGACAAAGGAAACCGCTTTTACTATGAATATGTAAATGGCGGCGGAGATACGGCTGATATTACAGAATTTGTATTTGCCATGGAAGATGGCAAACCGGTTCTTAAGAATACGCTGACTAAGAGCACTCTGTATGAAACTGAAGAAACTACTTATTTCATTGATAAGGAGAAAGTAACAGAAGAGGAGTATGATACCTTCAACAAACAGTTCCAGCAGGAACAAGGCTATTCAGATTCATTTACCTGCGTTATGGTAGATGCTTGTACTCCGATCATAAATGATGATGATCTTGAGGACGCTATGAAAATAGACTATATAAGCGCCTATGAGTGAGGCGGCTGTGAAGTGAAATAAAATAGGGGCCGGAGGCCCCATAGCTGTTATTCATATGCAAATGTCTTCAGGAATCGCCTGGCCCTTTCTGTTGACGGATTTTCGAAGAAACCTCTGACATCAGAGGTTTCTTCTACTATTTCCCCTTCATCAAAAAACACTATTCTATCGGCCACTGCTTTTGCAAAAGCCATCTCATGAGTCACGATGATCATCGTGGAGCCGCTCCTTGCCAGATCCAGCATGGTCTGCAGAACTTCGTGCACCATTTCAGGATCAAGAGCTGCTGTAACTTCATCAAACAACAGAACTTCAGGATGCATCAAAAGAGCACGAACGATTGCCACACGCTGTTTCTGTCCGCCTGAGAGCTGCCTTGGGTAGTAGTCTTTTTTATCCGCAAGACCGACCTTATCAAGGAGAACCAGAGCTTCTCTTATGGCGTCGTCCTTGTATCTCTTCTGGACCTTAACGGGCGCCAGTATCACGTTCTCAAGAACTGTCTTGTGAGGGAACAGCTCGTAGGACTGAAATACCATTCCAATCTTCTGACGGATCTTGGTGATATCCTTTTTGTCAGGTTCGACGGGAAGACCGTCTACGGTTATGACGCCGCCCTGGATCTCCTCAAGGCCGTTGAGACATCTAAGGAAGGTGCTCTTTCCGCAGCCGGAGGGGCCGATGACCACTACGACTTCGCCTCTTTTCACCGACAGATCGATGCTCTTTAGGACCACATTTCTTCCGTATTCCTTGTGCAGGTGCTTAACTCTTACCAGATCACCCATTTTTTTACGCCCACCTTTTCTCTAATTTATTGGCAAGTCTGCTGACGGGCCAGCAAACGATGAAGTATAGCAGAAATACCACGGCGAAGACGCCAAAAGCCGCATTGGGAGAGGCTTTCCTGTTGGCCTCAATTATCTGCTGGGAGACCTTAAGGACCTCCACGATTCCGATCATCATTACCAGGGACGTGGTCTTGATCATACGCGTCACCAGGTTGATTGACAGCGGCAGGAGCCTTCTTATGGTCTGTGGAAAAATAATGTAAAAATGCACCTGAAACTTGTTCATCCCAAGTGCATAAGCCGAGTCATATTGAATTCTTGGTATGCTTTTGATGGAGCCTCTTACCAGATCGCCCATTTCCGCAGTGCCCCAGAATACAAATACGATTATGGCTGACAGCTCCGCGGAGATGTTGATACCGAAGACTCTTGTGGTGCCGAAGTAAACGATAAACAGAAGTACCATCTGCGGCATTATCCTGACGATTTCCAGGTAAATGCGAAGTATCAGGCGAATGAGCCTTGCTTTTGAGGTCATCAGGACTCCAATGATAAGTCCCAGGATAATGCTGATGGCAACTGAGATAAGGCTTATTTCCACGGAGACCCACAGTCCCTTGAGGAGCCTTAGCATATTTGTTCCTTTGAAAAGAACATCAATCCCCAAACTCTGCATAACGAACTCTCCTCTCAACTACCGATCCCAGCAGTGATACGGGGAGCAGCATTATCAGATAATAAACTACAAGTAGGAAGAGACACTCAATTGTCTTGGCATACATTCCGATCAGGTCCTTGGCTGTAAACATCAGGTCCATAAGACTTATTGTGGAAAAAACCGAGGTCTCTTTTAACATAAAGATCACATTGGCCATGATTCCGGGAACACTTCTTGAGATTCCCTGGGGTAAGATGATACTCCCGAAAACCTGTGACTTTGTCATTCCCAGTGAAAGAGCGCTTTCGCTCTGGATCTTGTCAATGGATTCAAGGCCGCTTCTTAGGGTCTCTATCATGTAGGCTCCGCCGATAAGGCTAAGGCCCAGGGTTCCGCAGGCTTCTGCAGAGATTCTTATTCCGAGCTTTGGGAGAGCGAAGTAGATAAAAAAGAGCTGAACCAGGAGCGGTGTGTTTCTGAACAGTTCTATGTAGACTGTAAGTACTTTTTTGACAACGGGCACTTTGAAATAGAGGGCTGCCGCTCCCGACAGCCCTATGGCAAAAGCTGTCAGGATGCCCAGCAGGCCTATTTTAAAAGTTAATAGGAGTGCATCGTTATATAGTGGGATGTAGGATCTGATTATTTCAATATCCATTGCCGGTCCTTTTACTGAACCTTGCCGCCTTCAACTACAAGAGTGTTCTCGTAGTCAGCGCCGTAGGTATCAAGAAGAGTTGCTTCATAGTCAGCGTGGAAGAAGTTCTCTTCGCCGATGGCTACGATCTCGTCGTTGAGCCAGTTCAGCAGGGATTCGTTGCCTTTGGTTACGGCAGGTGCGATGGTGTCCGCATCTCCCAGGGAAGGAATGCCTACGGTGAAGCCTTCGTTCTCGATTGCGAAAGCGATAACTTCGGTGTTGTCATTGGCCCAGGCGATGGCATTGCCGTTTTCAAAGGCTGTCTTGGCCTCTGCGTAGGCATCGTACTTCTGGAGCTTGATGTCAGGGTAGTTCTTCTCAAGGTAGGTTTCGGCTGTTGTGCCGGAGATAACTATGATCTGGTCCTGTGCCTGAACGTCCTCAAGGCTTGTAAGTACTGCGTCGGAAGGAGATACAACGCCGAGAGCAACGTTCATGTAAGGAAGTGCGAAGTCAACCTCCTGGGCACGCTCATCGGTAACGGTGAAGTTGGCAAGAATTATATCCACCTTACCTGTCTGGAGGTACTCAATTCTGTTGGCTGCTTCTGTGGAAACATAGTTGATCTTAACCCCGAGGTCTGCTCCGATCCTTTCTGCAAAGTATACGTCGTAGCCTGCGTAGTTGCCGTTTTCATCCACATATCCGAAGGGACTCTTGTCGGAGAAAACACCGATATTGATGGTGCCGCTCTCCTTGATCTCGTCAACGGTTCTGTAAACAACTAAGGATCCGGGAGAGGCTGCCTTGGCAACCTCTGCTTCATCGATAGATGCTGTATTTGTACTTCCGCAGCCGGTGAGAGCTGCGGCGCCGAGTACTGTTGATAATGCGATTGTTAATAGATTTTTTTTCATATTCTTTCTCCTCTCATTAAGGGGGCAGTCCCCATCAACAAACTGTGACCAACACAGTCCGTCGATAGTTATTGAGGCTCACAATTTGTTAATTGGGACAGCCCCCTGCTTATCTCGCCTCTACTATTCTTACTTGGCGGCAGCAAAGCCTTTCTCAAGGTCTGCAATGATGTCATCGATGTGCTCTGTGCCGATGGAAAGTCTGATGGTGCTCTGTGTTATGCCCTGATCAGCCAGCTCCTCATCGTTAAGCTGTGAGTGAGTTGTTGTTGCAGGGTGGATAACAAGGCTCTTAACATCAGCTACATTTGCAAGGAGAGAGAAGATCTCCAGGTTATCGATGAACTTCCAGGCTGCTTCTTTGCCACCCTTGATCTCAAAGGTGAAGATGGAAGCGCCGCCATTCGGGAAGTACTTCTCATAAAGTGCGTGATCAGGGTGATCCTTAAGTGAAGGATGATTAACCTTCTCAACCTGAGGGTGACTTGCCAGGAACTCAACTACCTTCCTGGTGTTCTCAGCGTGTCTGTCGAGACGAAGTGAAAGTGTTTCAACACCCTGAAGAAGAAGGAATGCGTTGAAAGGTGAGATTGTAGCGCCTGTGTCACGAAGAAGGATGGCTCTGATGTAGGTTACGAAGGCAGCAGGTCCAACAACGTCGTAGAAGGATACACCGTGGTAGCTGGGGTTGGGAGCAGCGATCTGAGGATAGTTGCCGCTTTCCTTCCAGTTGAACTTACCTGACTCAACGATGATTCCGCCGAGGGTTGTTCCGTGTCCGCCGATGAACTTGGTTGCTGAGTGAACAACGATGTCAGCGCCGTGCTCGATAGGTCTGATAAGATAAGGTGTTCCGAAGGTGTTATCGATTACAAGAGGAAGACCGTGCTTGTGAGCGATCTCTGCGATTGCGTCGATGTCCGGGATGTCACTGTTGGGATTGCCAAGAGTCTCAAGGTAGATGGCTCTTGTATTTTCCTTGATGGCTCCCTCAACTTCTGCGAGGTTATGTGCATCTACAAAAGTAGTTGTTATACCGTACTGAGGAAGTGTGTGGGCCAGAAGGTTGTAGCTGCCGCCGTAGATGGTCTTCTGAGCTACAATGTGGCCACCGTTTGCAGCAAGTGCCTGGATGGTATAGGTGATGGCTGCTGCTCCGGATGCAACTGCAAGAGCTGCGCTGCCGCCTTCAAGAGCTGCGATTCTCTTCTCGAGAACGTCCTGTGTTGAATTGGTAAGTCTTCCGTAGATATTTCCTGCATCTGCCAGGCCGAATCTGTCGGCTGCGTGCTGTGAGTTTCTGAATACATATGAAGTTGTCTGGTAGATCGGAACCGCTCTTGCGTCTGTTGCGGGATCCGGCTGTTCCTGTCCTACGTGTAACTGAAGTGTCTCAAATCTGTAATTGCTCATACCTTTAATCTCCTCTTAACTTTTAATATTTTTGTTTGTGTTGTTATTGTTTGTGATTTCGTTTTTGCTTCAAATGGTAATAATAAAGCCCGGAGGCTTAACGTTCTCCCGGGCAATGGCTTTTGATCAAGGATGCATCACATCAATGCAAACCTATCATTTATATTGGTGTGCACATCGACTAAGCACCACACCAGCCATCTTACATGCCCGGGAGTCCTGCATTCGACAACACATCATGTTTTCTTTTACAAATGATAAGTTAAACATTTTTGTTTCCTCCTTGTTTTTATCTTGGATTGATATTACAATACATTTACCTAGTATGTCAATATGTTATACGATAACCAAATTTTAATTCCTGCGATAAATTTTGGTTAAGGATTCTTAAAGACTTCATATGTTATATTAAGAAGAGATATGTTTAAGATGATGCATTCTAATTAAGAGATGAACTTATAAAGAGATGTACTAAGAAATAGAGATATTAAGGAGGAAGCAACTATGTTTTCCACAAAAGGACGTTACGCCTTAAGAGTAATGATAGATCTGGCGGAGCAAAAGAGCGATGACTTCATTCCTCTTAAAGATATAGCGGAGAGGCAGGAGATATCCAAGAAGTATCTCGAGATCATAGCAAAGGAGATGGTGGCCGGAGGCCTTATCACCGGCGCCAGCGGCAAGCACGGCGGCTACAAGCTCTGCAAGGAGCCTTCGGAGTACAGCGTCGGCGAGATAATAGAGCTCATGGAAGGCACCTTTGCCCCGGTAGCCTGCCTCGAGGCAGGCGCCCCGGAGTGCGCCAAGGCCTCCTACTGCCGTACCCTCCCCATGTGGACCGAGTTCTACGAACTCGAGAAGAACTTCTTCTACGGGAAGAAACTTAGTGAATTAATCGACTAAGGGGCCGACTAAGGGGCCAGTCCCCATCAACAAACTGTGAACAAAATTGGGGTCAGACCCCATTCACAGAATGTTCACAATTGCTTAAGTGAAGATTTAGGTTGCGGGAATATCATAATATCATCAGGAAGCGAACAACACTACCTGATAACCCCACACAACGTTTTCATTTCATTACAAAAACGCTACCGGTCCCACATCCGGTAGCCCTCCCCGCAATCCCGATCCTGATTTAAATGGGAATTTACCATAGATTTACCTCCTTGCTCATATAGCGAGGAGGTATTTTTTTGCCTTATCACAGCGGCAAAACAAAATAAACGAAATAATACATTTCTGTGTTCAATATAATATTCCTATGGTTTATAATTAAACCATGCAACCTAATGAATACGCAGTTTTATATTTGGAAATAAACATTTTTTCTCTGATCCTCATTGGAATAATCCTGCACAAAACAACCGGATTATCCAAGATGGTGGCCCAGAGAAATTTTGCGCTGTCCATAATTAGTGAGATGGTCTTTTTCATTTCCGACACGCTGACGGTCCTTATTGCCAACGGTCTGATTCCGGGAAATGGTGTGGCGATCATTGCTTTCAAGACCATCTACTTTTTTTCCACAGCCACCATGTGCTTCTTCTGGTTTCTGTATTTTGAGTACCTCAGGGAGACTTCCATTGTTAAGAAAAAGAGGCGTATCAGCTTCGTCTCCTCAGTGATATGGCTCATGACCCTACTCCTTATCGGCAACCTCTTCGGCAAATATCTGTTTTACATCGACGAAACGGGAGTATATCACAGAGGCCCGTACTTCATACTGACCTACGTACTTTCTTACCTATATATAATCGTGGCATGCACCAGAATCATCATCGACATTGTCAGGAAGAACAGCAAAATAGACAGAGATTACCTGATACTGCTGGCTCTTTTTCCCATAGCACCGGGACTTGCCGGCATCATTCAGTTTATTTATCCCAAACTACCCGTGGTCTGCGTCGCCATGTCGCTGACCACACTTATGCTGTACCTTAACTGGATCGACCAGCTGATTTCCGTGGATCCTCTTACGGGCCTTAGCAACAGAAAGCAACTGATCCACACCTTTGATCAATGGAAAAGGAATAAAGGCAGCACCGACAGGCTGTTCCTGCTCCTGGTGGATGCCAACAGATTCAAGTATATAAACGACACCTACGGCCACCTGGAGGGAGACAACGCCCTCAAAGTCATCGCCAAAGCCCTGCGACTTAGCTGCAAGAGCCTCTCCCGAAGGGCCATCATCGCCAGATACGGCGGCGACGAGTTCGTTATCCTGGCCACCATGGACAGCCCGCAGGATATAGAGAGGCTGAAGACCCGCACAAACAACATTCTCGCAAGACTTGTCAAGGAGGAAGAGCTTGCCTTTGACCTCACCGTCAGCATCGGAACCGCAGGACTTGCCGAGAACGACACCCTTAAAGACCTGATTTCCAAAGCAGACAGAGCCATGTACGAAGACAAAAAAGCAAACTAAAGAACGGAGCATACTCAAATGGTTGTATATCTTACCAGCAATTTCATAGCCCCCGGCGACAACCGCAGCCTTTTTGCCGATCTGAGAAAAGAATGGAAGGAACCTGCCAAGGTTCTTTATGTGCCCTGCAATCCCAAGGAGAAAAAGGAGAATGAGCAGCAAAAGGACACTGTTCTTGATGTCTTCAAAAATGCAGGACTTGAGGTAAAGGAGCTGACCATGCTGGGTGAGACAGGCTCCGGCCCGGTAAAAGACCTGGTGGAGGATGCCAACGTCATATATCTTGCCGGTGGACATGCGCCCTCTCAGCTTGCTTTTATGAAAAATGTGGGTCTGGACAAGGTGATATCTACCTTTAACGGAGTGGTCATATGCTCCGGAGCAGGCTCCATGAATGCTGCCTACAACGTATATCTCATGCCTGATAAGACGGGAGAAGCCGCAGATCCCAATTTCGTGCGCTTCCTCGACGGCCTCGATCTTACAAATATTCAGATGATCCCCCACAGGGAGGATACGCTGAAAAGGACACTGGACGGCAAGAATATTATAGAGGACGTCGTAATGCCCGACAGCTACGGAAGGCGGTTCTATCTGGTTTCCGACGGCAGCTTTTTTAAGGTAAAAAACGGAAAGACCACCTTCAAGGGTAAAGGTGAGATCATAGAAGACGGAACCATCAGGCCTTTGAAGCAGGGGACCATTGTGCCCTTCATGGGCTACTTTGAGCAGACCGTGGTCAAGACCATGCTTGCTGACGGCTACGATATGGTTTTTTCCGTAAATAAGAAAACCGAAGTCTGTGAGGTTTATTACCTCCATGAGAATCTCAAGGAACTTTTTGAGAGCAGCAAGCTCAAATATCCCGATATCTGCTTCAAACTCTCTCAATTGGTGGTGGAAGAGGAGCAGGAGTCTTTTCTTGACCAGCTAAGAGCATCGGTGATCCTTAAAGAACTCAAGGAAAAAGGAGACTATGTAAGGACCGTTCATGTTGATACGGAGAACGGGCGTCGCGCCAAGAATATCAGAGTTTGGGAGGTCCCGGGATACCCCGACTGGTTCCTTGTGGTTTACATTGATATAACCACATTCCTTGACCACGACTGGATGACGGATGAGTATGCAAGAACGGGATTTCTGGAGAGGGCTGCGCTGTTTATTTCCGAGCTTCCCGAGGATGAGAACTATTCCCTTGTTTATACCAATGTTAAGGGCTTCAAGGCAGTAAACGAGCTCTTTGGCAACTGGAACGGCGATATGGTTATTTTCCAGACCAGGGACGTTCTGCGCAAGTACTTAAAGCCCGTGCTGCTGGGAAGGCTTGAGAGTGATCACTTCGTTCTGATAACCTCGGACGATAATCTGACGGACCGAAATCTCAGGGAGATGTGCAGCCAGGTCTACAGGAATCAGTCAAAGGAGTACAGCTACGAGATCCGCTGCGGTATCTATTCCATTAAAAACAGAAATGCCGACGCAAGGCAGCTCCTGGCGGGAGCCAAGCTGGTGGAGAAGACCATCGGCGATGGCACAGCCAAGGGGAATCGTCTCTATGCCTATTATGACGACACCATGAAGGAGAGCTACGTAAGACAGAGGTTTCTTTTGTCCGACTTTGAGAGAGCTCTTAACGAGAACGAGTTCCTGCCCTACTACCAGCCGATAGTTGATGCCAGAACCGGCGACGTTGTCAGCGCCGAGCTCCTTATCAGATGGCGTCACAAGGACCTTGGAATGGTATCTCCCGGCCAGTTCATTCCGGTGATCGAGTCCGAGGGCATGATCTCACATCTTGACAGTTTCATGCTGGACAAGGTGATTGATTTTCTGGAAAAAAGAGCTGCGATGGGCAAGAGGAGCGTCCCCTGCGCCATCAACCTGTCAAGAGTTGACTTCTACGATCTGTCCTTCATCGAGGGTATCTACGAAAGGGTCAAAAAGAAGGGGATCGATCTGTCCATGATCAGGTTCGAAGTAACAGAGTCTGCCTATGCGGACCTTGAGAGCAGAGCCATGGAATTTCTTAATAAACTCAAAGAAGAAGGCGTCATGATACTTCTGGACGATTTCGGAAGCGGCATGAGCTCACTTTCCATGTTGGAGAGCTTCGATTTTGACATAATCAAACTGGATCTTGGCTTCATCAGAAAAATCGGCATCAACGACAAGGCGGAAGCCATAATTGCTTCCACCATCAGACTTGCGCACCTCATCGGAGCCAAGGTAACCGCCGAGGGCGTGGAGACTGAGGAGCAGCTTAAGTTCCTTAAGTATGCGGACTGCGACTATATACAGGGGTATCTGTTCCATAAGCCTATGCCGGAGGAGGAATTTATCGCAATACTGGACGGAGAGTGAATTTCATTCTTCCCTTTATCCCTTTACTGTGCTACTATGAAAAAGTATTAACGAAAAAAAGTGTTGTTGAAGGGAGAAGAGAGTATGACTACAGCGCAGATCGGTATTGTTATTTCAATTCTTGTGTATCTTGCAATGATGCTCCTTGTGGGTTTTGTTAGCTCCAGGGAGACCAACGATGTTAAGGATTTCTATCTGGGTGGACGAAAGCTGGGACCTTTCGTAACCGCCATGAGTGCAGAGGCTTCGGATATGAGTTCCTACCTTCTTATGGGACTTCCGGGCGTCGCCTATTTTTCCGGTATCGCAGATGCGGGCTGGACAGCGGTAGGTCTTATCGTCGGAACTTATCTTAACTGGCTATTTACGGCAAAAAGGCTTCGTAACTACACGGAGAAGCTCGATGCCATCACAATTCCCGACTATTTCAAAAAGCGTTTTCGCGATACAAACAATGTGATTCTTGCCATCGGAGCGATTTTCATCATTGTTTTCTTTGTTCCTTATACCGCATCGGGATTCTCAGCCTGCGGTAAACTTTTCTCATCTTTATTTGGTGTAAATTATCAGCTGGCTATGATCGTTTCAGCCATCATCATCGTGGGCTATACCACAACCGGCGGATTCCTGGCAGCTTCCAAGACTGACTTTATCCAGTCAATTGTAATGACTGCTGCATTGTTTTTTGTCATCGGATACGGAATCGTGACTGCAGGAGGCCTTGATCAGGTTATCGCCAATGCGGGTCAGCTTGAAGGGTTCCTGAGCCTCAATGCAACTTATGACAATGTTTCACTAAGCGGCGCACCCTACGGCCTTTTTAATAAGATAACAATGTTCGCATGGGGCCTTGGATATTTCGGAATGCCTCATATTCTCCTTAGATTTATGGCTATCAGAAAGCCCGGAGAGCTCAAGCTCTCAAGAAGAATTGCCTCCGTATGGGTTGTCTTCTCCCTTGCGATCGCAGTATTCCTGGGCGTTGTGGGAAGAGCAATGACACAGGGCGATGTTCTTGAGAGTCTTATTGATGATCCCACCAGTTCCTCCAAGGCAGAGACACTTATCGTTGTAATCGCTCAGAAGATAAGTGAGAACGGTTTCTTCTTCGCTCTTTTGGCAGGAATTGTTCTTGCAGGCATTCTGGCTTCCACAATGTCAACCGCGGATTCACAGCTTATCGCTGCTTCTTCATCGGTTTCTGAGAACCTTATTCAGGAGACCTTTGGAATCAAGCTGTCTGAGACTGCTGCAATGCTCACAGCAAGAGCTACTCTTATCGCAGTTGCGGTATTCGGTGTTATCATCGCCTGGAACCCCAACAGCTCGGTATTCGGAATCGTATCCTTTGCCTGGGCCGGATTCGGTGCGGTATTCGGACCTGTTATGATACTGTCTCTGTACTGGAAGAGAGTTAACAGATACGGTGCGATCGCAGGAATGATCTCCGGCGGCGCTACAGTATTTATCTGGAAGTACCTGGTAAGGCCCATGGGCGGCAACTGGAATCTGTATGAGCTGGCGCCTGCCTTCCTTGTGGCAATCGTCTTTATTGTGGTTGTGAGCCTTGCTACTCCCGCTCCCGATAAGGAGATCGAGAACGAATTTGAACAGGTTTCCAAGATGTCTTAAAAGGCGTATAAATGCCATAGGTCCTCTTGCCATACTTCCCCTCGCTGTTGTAAGATAAAGAGACTTGAGAGGGGAAGTATGTTGGAGGATTAGAATATGTTCTGTATTCATTGCGGCACCGATGTCGGTGATACCGCCAAGTTTTGTCGTAAATGCGGCAAGCCCGTTTCCAGACCGGGAGCTGCAGGTAATACTTCAAATGGGGCTTCCGTGCCCGGTTCCGCCGCAGGTGCTTCTGCTGCGATCAATCAGCAAAAATACCAGCAGCTACGAATGATGGCTCAGTCATCAGCTCAGAGACTGGCAGTATGTCCGGGCTACTACTGCTTTAAATGCGGCTGCTATGTTGAGCGCGCAAGAGCTGCTCATTACGGTGACATCAAGTGCCACCAGTGCGGCGCACCCATCATCAATCCCAATATGCTGTCTCATGCCGGCACAACCCTTCTTAAATACGGGTTTATCGGCTCTTTGGTAGTGGCTGCTTCAGAGGCTGCCGATTATACCAATCCCGAGAATTATATCTTAAATTATTACAAATCCATTTATTACGAGCAGAATAAGTATCCCTTTGAGACTGTTGCCACAGACAAGGGCAAAATGGGAGAGTATCTTGTAGATGTTGGCTATCAGCAGTTCAAGCGCATTTACCCGCAGTTCAAGACCTATATCTTCTACAATCTGCTGGTACCTGAGCCGAACGGTTCTTTCCAGGAAATAGACGCCGTCATCGTTTTCGGAGCCTTCGTATTCGTTATCGAGGCCAAGAACAGAGGCGGATATTTTGCCAAATGCAACCTTTCCGATAAATACTGGTCTTTCCGCCCCTTCGGTGGTCAGACGCAGAATATCTACAATCCGTTCCTTCAGAACAACGAGCATATAGCGGCTCTCCAGCATTATCTGGATCAGCAGGAGGGCATGGATTTTTCACCTGTATTTGCCAACTACGTCACGCTGGCAGGTAATGCCAATCTTGACTGGAATCAGGAGGGAGATACCATTGATCAGCTCCTTATAGGGGACTGGAGAATCACCAATGTTGGTGGTCTTGGAGCAGCCCTTACCATGGAGTTTGCAGGCTTTGCAGAGGATATGCGTACCCAGAGTGACGATGAGCCCAATTGCTATGACGATAAATATGCTCAGCAAACAATCAAGGCTCTTATGCCTCTTATCAACATGAGCGAAGACGTCAAGAAAGCCAAGATGAGGGACCGAATGGACTCTGACGGTGATTTTGGTAAGAGAGCCTATCAGTATTTCTATATAGAAGTGGAGGAGTGTATGCCCTACCTGTTCAGGACCAACTGGATCCATGAGCAGGTAATCGGCCCCGGTTCAATCAGATGGAAACCCGGCTACGATCAGGTTGAGATCGTAGATAACAGGACTCTTCGCTGGAGGGAGCATAAGACTCAGAAGGTCAGATGGTACAAAATAGAATCCTACACTGAGCTGCTCGAAGCATATGAATGCGTTAAACAGTGCGAGACCTATGATTATCCCGGCAAATATGACGATAACAGCGGCAGTAACAATCGTGGCAGTCAGGGCGGTAGTAGCCGGCGCGGCAGTGGTAACAGTGGCAGCGGGGGCACCTCCACAGGTGATCCTATCAAGGAAGCTGTGAATATGTTCTTTAGCGGCTGCGATGATATCACATCCCTCAACAGCAGGTACAGGAGCCTTTGCAAGGTATTTCATCCCGACGGAGGAAACGGTGATGAGGAGACCTTCAAGAAAATGCAGGCCGCATACGAGAGTTTGAAAGAAAAAATGAGCGCATAAATTATGAAACTGATTTTTCAATCCATGGGGAAGTACAAGTGGGCCATATTCCTGGCTATCTTCATCAAGCTGATAGGCACCATGACAGAGCTTACTCTTCCCTACATTCTTGAATATATGATTGACCACGTGGTTCCCGCAGGAAACATGAGAGATGTTCTCCTGTGGGGACTTTTGATGTTTGTGGCCGCAATTGCCTGCCGCCAGTTCAACGTTATGGCCAACAGGCGTGCCATCAACAACGCCCACAAGGTCAGCTTCGATGTGAGGCAGGCTCTTTTCAAAAAGACTGCGAATCTGTCCGGAGACAAATTCGACTCCTTCGGCCTTCCCAGCCTTATCAGCCGTATGACCAGCGACAGTTACAACGTACAGGCCGCGGTGGCTCAGCTTCAGAGTCTCTGTGTCAGAGCGCCTATGATGCTCTTTGGCGGTGTGGTAATGACCCTGCTTATGGACTGGGCACTGGCCATGATCCTTATTGTCATGTTGCCTTTTCTCATCTGCGTAGTATTCTTCGTATCTTCCAAGGGTATTCCGCTGTACACAGGCGTTCAGAAGAAACTTGACAGCGTCGTTCGTATCATGCGTGAGAATATCACCGGCATTCGTGTGGTCAAGGCCTTAAGTAAGGGCGAGTTTGAAAAAAGACGTTTCGCCGCCGCCAACGAGGATATGGCGAGAACAGACATGAGAGCCGGAACCATTATGGCTATACCAGGGCCTTTCATGCAGCTGTGCCTTAACATAGGTCTTACAATGGTTGTCATCTTTGGCGCCATCCGCGTAAATAGGGGGCAGATGCAGCCCGGCGTGATCCTTGCTTTTTTGACCTATTTCAACATGATCAACATGGGTGTCATGGGGCTTAACCGTATCTTCATGAGCATGAGTAAGGCCAGCGCCAGTGCCGACCGTATAGATGAGGTGATAAGCACCGATGATGGCTGGGAGATCTACCTTGGAGGTGAGAACGGTGGAGGACATATCAGGTTCAATAATGTCAGCTTCTCCTACGGCAGCGAGAGCAGAACTGACGCGGACTTTGCGGGAGGCAAAAGAGAACTGGCCCTTGAGAATATCAGTTTTTCCCTAAATAAAGGTGAGAGCCTCGGAATCATAGGCCCCACGGGCTGCGGCAAAACCACCATAGTGAATCTTCTGATGCGTTTCTACAACCCTGATTCCGGCTCCATAACCATCGATGACAGGGATATCAGAAGCTATGAAAAGGATGAGCTGAGGCGCAAGTTCGGTGTGGTTTTCCAGAACGACATGGTCTTCAACGATTCCATCAAAAACAACATCGATTTCGGAAGAGGTATCTCTCAGGCGGATCTCGACAGCGCTGCGGAAGATGCCGTAGCTTCAGAATACATCGACAGCCTGGACGGCAAAATGGAGTACATGGCAGCCATCAAGGGCGCCAACCTCTCAGGAGGACAGAAGCAGAGACTTCTGGTGGCGAGAGCTCTTGCGGCAGCCCCTGAGATCCTTATTCTGGATGACAGCTCCTCAGCTCTTGATTACAAGACGGATTCTCAGATGAGGAGCGCCATCAGAAAGAACCATTCTGACAGTACCCTGATCATGATCGCCCAGAGAGTCAGCAGTATCATGGGCATGGATCATATCATGGTGATGGACAACGGAACCTGCATCGGCTACGGAACCCATGAGGAGCTGATGGAGAATTGCCCGGCCTACAGAGAAACTTTTGAAATGCAGACTACATGATGAGTTATGGCGGTTGTTAGTTTGTTGGGACGGGTATAGGTGAATGGCTACGTGAGTTATAGAAATAACGACCCACCAAAAAAACAACCGCACATACACAAGGAGGAACAACATGCCCGGTCCGGGAGATAGAGGAAAAGCCAAAGAAAAACCCAAGCACGCCAAAAAGACCATGCTGCGTCTTCTCAAATATCTGATGGAGTACGCATGGGTAGTACTACTCATGCTCCTGTGCGCCTTCGCCAGCAATATCGGTAACCTTCTCGGCCCGGATTTTGCCGGCAAGGCCATTAATGCAGCAAGTCAGGGCGCTGGAAAAGTTGATATAAACGAAGTTATCCGCTACGGAATCTTCATGCTGATCGCCTATGTCAGCGGCAACATCCTTAGCTTTTTTGTAAATATAGGAATGATGAGGGTTGGCAGAAAAGTTGCAAGGAACATGAGACGCGACGTCTTTAACAAGCTCATGGAGATGCCGGTGGGTTATTTCGACAGGCACCTTGCGGGAGACATCATCAGCCGTGTATCCTACGACATCGACGTTGTATCCACCAGCCTTTCTTCGGATGTGGTGCAGATTCTGACCAGTTTCGTTACGGTTGTGGGAAGCTTTGTGATGATGTGTATCATATCGCCGCCGCTGGTTCTGTGCATGGTGTTCACGATTCCTGTGTCGATTCTTTTCACCAGATACATGAGTAAGCGCACGAGACCACTGTACAGGCTCAGGAGCCTTGCTTACGGCGAGATGAACGGCTTTGCGGAGGAGATGTTCACGGGGCAAAAGACTATTCTTGCCTACGCCCACGAGGATTATGTCTGTGACAGATTCGAGGAGATCAACCGAAACGCAGCAGAGGCCTACAGAGATGCCGACAGCCTTGGAATGACCATGGGACCCACCATCGGAATGATAAGTAACATCGGACTTGCAGCCATCGGTCTTGGCGGCGCTATGCTGTACATGAACGGAGTTGTTGGAATCGGCCAGATATCCAGCTTCATACTCTACAGCAGAAAGTTCTCGGGCCCCATCAATGAGATCTCTAATATCGTCAACGAGATTTTCAGCGCCCTGGCTGCTGCGGAGCGTGTGTTCCAGCTCCTGGATGAAGCTGAGGAAGTCAAGGATATCGAAGGCGCCGGAGAATTGGCAAGAGCCCTTGGCACAGTGGAAGCTAGGGACGTTGACTTTGGATATCTCAAGAACAAGATCGTACTAAGGAACTTCAATATGAAGGCAGAGCCCGGGCAGACCATAGCAATCGTAGGTCACACCGGAGCCGGCAAGACCACTATCATCAACCTTCTCATGCGTTTCTACGATGTCAACGAAGGTGCGATCTTTGTGGATGAAAAAGAGGTCAAGGCCTACACGCTGCAGAGCCTTAGAAAGAATTATTCCATGGTTCTCCAGGATACCTGGGTGTTCAACGGAACTATTTTTGACAATATTGCCTATGGCAAAGAAAACGCCACCATGGAGGAGGTTGTGGAAGCAGCCAAGTCTGCCCACATCCACAACTATATCATGCGCCTTCCAAAGGGCTACAACACCGTTATCAGCGAGGATGGCGGCAACATCAGTAAAGGCCAGAAGCAGCTCATTACCATTGCCAGGGCCATGCTCTATGACACCAGCATGCTGATCCTTGATGAAGCCACCAGCAATGTCGACACCGCCACAGAGCGCAAGGTCCAGAAGGCCATGAGGAGCCTGATGGCTGGCAAGACCAGCTTTATCATTGCTCACAGACTCTCTACAATAAGAAACGCCGACAACATACTTGTTGTCGACGCCGGAAATGTGGTTGAACAGGGTGACCACGATTATTTGATGAACAAGAAGGGCGCGTATTATGCGCTGTATCGTAGCCAGTTTGAGTGATGGGGATGACACGGGGACGGTTGCGAGTCAATGGGGACGGTTCTCGCTGACTCACGGAGCGAGTCAGCAAGAACCGTCCCCATTAACTCACACCGTCCCCTTGACTCCTTAGAACTTCGCCAACATCACCGCAGAGAACGAAATTGCCCCAAGCAGCAGTCCGATCTGTGCTGCCGGAATCTTCTTGTACAGTCTTACAATCATCAGAACGCACCACACAATGATGTTTCCTTCAACCCAGGTTGACAGCACTCTCTTGGCTGTGAAGCCGTAGCTTCCCATATAAACCACGCAGAGGTTGTATAGTCCAAGAAGGGCGAAACCAAGTGCGAATACGAACAGAACAGTAGCGATGATCCTTGTTCCCTTTTTCTCCCAAAGAGCATCTCTTGAGAAAATGCAGGAGCCGAACATGATCGCAAAGTTAAGAAGTATAACTCTGATAAGACTCCAGAAGCTTGCCACAGCTCTTGTTGAAGCTTCGTGGGCGGTTGCTGCGAAGAGCCCCTGATTGTTTATGAAGTCATACAGCGCTGTTCCGAAGAACACCAGGTACAAAAAGCTGATGCTGCCGATGATGATGTATGCTGAATAGTCGGGCAGCTGATGAAGTCCCTTGGTGCAGCTGTTGAAGAATGCCTCAGGAATCTCGGGCTTCTTACTCTTAAGTGCGCCTGCCACAAGGCCGAAGAGGAAGCATCCAAAGGGCAGTGAAATAATCAGGGTGAAAAGGTTGTCGCCAAACCGGTTCCAGAAACCCTCTCCGAATATTTTGGAGAATGTATCGGAGATGCTATCGCTCAATCCCTCAAAGGTTTCGGATACCTCAGCCAGCTGTGTAAAAGCAAATATACATACAATAAGTGCGATAAAGAGGCTGAGAAGAACGGTAATGACGCCTCTTGCGGTAATCTTGAATTTCGGAGCCTTGATCTCTTTTTCTTCGGGATCTTCCTTCATGTCCCCTCTTCTGAAGATGGTCTCAAGTCTTAATGCGAAGTTGCCGAAGGGAACAACAATAAAGCCCTGAAGACAATCAATAGGAAACAAGATACCGCTCCTGCCGGCAGACAGTACGCCGCAGCGGGCAAGTACATAGTAAATGATGGTCGCATGCCACATGAATACCTGGAAAGTACATGCCACCCAGTCCTCACGAAATCCCCAGAGACAGAGGGCAACGCTCTGAACAAGAACGCAGACCATAAAAATGACCGCCTCCATGACTGAACGGTTCTTTTCCCTCAGGTACTCATAGGTGGTGCCTGTAAAGTGGGCAAAGGCTTCGCAGCCGATCACAAAAACTATACCGAAGATCAGATAGGGAAGTCCCTTATTGTTTGTAAATACTGTGGGATCCCAGCCAATGGTACCAAAAACATATTTGAAATAAAAGAAACCGATGATATAGCTGATTACTGCAGCGATTCTGAAAATATTTTTATTCGGAACGTACACCTTGGGTGCTGTCTGAGCGTAGTATGCTGCAAATGCGTTAGTATTCTGCTTGTTTTCATTTCCCGCATCAGCCTCATATGTTGTCTGCTGTGGCTGATTATTCTCGTAATTATCCATACTTTTTTCCTCACTCTTCATCCGGAACGTATTCCAGAATATCTCCCGGCTGGCAGCCCAGTTCCTTGCAGATCGCGTTCAGCGTCGAGAAACGGATTGCCTTAGCCTTATTTGTTTTTAATATAGAAAGATTGGCGGGGGTGATATCCACCTTCTCTGCCAGGTCGCCGGAGCCGATCTTCCTCATTGCCATTACCACGTCTAAGTTAACTCTGATCATTGCCCCCTCCTTATACCGTATAATCCAGTTCGTCCTTCATCTCCACGGCCTTGCCGAAGGCGTTCTTCACAACGCAGATGATAGGGATGATAAAAGAGGCTGTGGCTGTAACGATAAGCAGCATAAGGGTGCAGCAGATGCCGATGATACCTGTGATGACGGTGGCTGCAAATACGATTCTTGCCAGATTGCTGAGGGCCTTGACATTCTCAGGAACAAATACATTCCCCATCTCGATTCTGGAGATCAGCCCATAGAGCAGAAAAAGGAAGGCAAAAAGAATCGCCGCACATATATACCCGCCTATAAGCAGCATCAGGTATCTGGGTGTGCCCGTGATAAACGGAGAAGCCTTGGCCATAATGACCTTCACCAGAAACGGCCCCGTAACACACATGGCTACAGCAATTGCAGCCACCAGAAAAATAGCTAACTTACTCAGTTTAATGCTAAATGCTTCTGAACTACTGTTATTCATTTTTTTCATCTCTTTCTTTAGTTTTCCGGAAAAATTTGATCCGATAGTGGATCATAAGAGAAGTTTAGAACAGTGAATTTCGTTTGTCAACAAAAATATATCGAAAAACGATATTTAATTATTGAATACCAAGATTAAGCATTATGTCTTGCTCTGACTTTCATAGCTGACTTATTGGCATACATTCTTTGGTCAGCCAAAAGATAAACGTCATGATAATCAGCGCCGGCGGCTTCATGTCTGTAGGCATATCCCAGAGCGGCGCTTCTTTTTATTCTTTTATCCGCAGCATTATAAAGCTCAAGTTCTCTGCTGAGCTTGGTTGCCACATCTTCTGCTTTGTTGAGACTGTTACCCGTAAGTATCATTACGAATTCATCGCCGCCGATCCTTGCAATGAAGCTGTCTTCGGGGGCACTTTTTCTAAGGGCCTTGCTAAACTCCAGAAGATACCTGTCTCCTATAAGGTGACCGGATCTGTCGTTGACGGATTTAAGGCCGTTTAAGTCTATGCTGAGAATGCAGTAGTTCTTGTCAGACTTATCCAGATCTGTCAGGTACTGCTCGAACTTGGATCTGTTGGGAAGTCCGGTAAGACCGTCGGCATAGGCAAGATGGGCAAGGGAGGCGTTCTCTTTTTTCCTTGCGTAAGAATCTGAAATATAGATGTAGTAGTTGATGAGGGCCGCAAAGACCATGCAGAGCGCGCCAATGGGAACCGCCACCTTGGACAGCAGAATCTGTTCATATACTCCGACTACTTCAAGGTAGTAGAAGAATACGTTGATAACAAAGGAAATTGTGAGCACGATCATTCCAGCAAGCTGTATGGCCTGGGAATTGGTTATTTTCCCGGTCTTTATATCACGTATCAGCATGGAGATCATGAAGCATGCCAATACCAGCGCATTGAACTGGTAGATTCCCAGGTATTCGTTCATATGATCCAGATTAAGAGCGTGGATGAGGATAGGGGCAAGAGCCACCACTGTACTGGTGGAGGCAAAGACTATGAAGGGCTTGTAATGCAGATAGTCCTGCATGCTGCCGATTACCATGTACATAATGGGAACCGCAAGATATAGGGATATGTACTCCAGCTCGGTCTCGTGGCCGTGGGTGTTTACAAAAAGGCTAAGGAGCCTGAACTGGGTTAGGAACCATATTCCCAGTGTGACAAACAAAAGAGATGAGAAGGTCTGCATCTTGATCTCAGGGAGAGTACTTCTAAATCCCAGGGTTATGGCAAAGAACATAAGGCCGAAGATGATGAGAAATGCCGATGCCATAAATACGAAGAAGTCCCTATAGGCCAGGTATTTGATGACATTTCGATAATCTCCGAGGACCGGAGCTTCATAGTAGCTGTAGGCGCCGTCCTCATTGACCTTCAGTTCTATCTCGAGGCGCACTTTGCCTGTTGAAGAGGGCAGGGTGATGAAATGATTCTCGCATCCGATATAACGATTTTTATCAAGATAGTCATAGTAACGGTTTGATATCTCCTGACCGCCGAACCGAAGCCTCCAGGCACTGAATCTGGTTTCGAAGAAGATTGTTGGAGAGTCCATGCCTTCCAGGGCGTCAAGATCTTTGGCAAGAAGAAGGGTATCTCCTTTGTGGGTTCCATGACCAATAAGCCTTCTGAGGGCAGAAAGCTTGATGTTCTCGTAAACTGTGTCATTGTAGATAACTTCCCAGCCCTCGTTCAGAATCTCTATGGATTCTTCCGCCGAAGGTTTGAAGAAGGCGGTCCAGATCACTATCTGACACAGAAACAATATGAAGGCGAATGCAAGACATAACAGGTTTTTACGCATGGTGCTTCTCCTTCATCTCATACATTCTCGAGTCAGCCAGAATAAAAATGGATTCAAAACCTCCGGTCCTGTCTTCTTCGCTGTAGGCGTAGCCGCAGGAGGCTGACAACTTGAATTCCTGAGAACTTTGGTTATATTCATCTATAAGCTCTTGTAAAAAATTAATGCAATCATCGCAGATATTAGCATCAGGATTTTCAATGGAAACAAGGAACTCATCGCCTCCAACCCTTCCTATTACCGCAGCATTTGGGAAGGCTTTGACAAGAAGCTCAGAGAAGTCCTTTATCATCTTGTCTCCTGCGATGTGTCCGTAGGTGTCGTTAACATATTTGAGCCGGTCAAGGTCAATACTTACTATGGCGTAGGGCACCCGGACCGATGCAAAGTACTGCATACATTTGGCTCTGTTCACAAGGCCCGTCAGGGTGTCTGTAAAGGCGAGGCCCTCCAATTGTTCCTGCACATATTTGGAGTTGGTACTGTCTATTCCGTGCAGGAAATAGTAGATAAACAGGCAGAATACAAAGTACAGCATTCCCAGAGTCAGATAATTGATGCTTGTATAGGCATTGACAGTGGTGCTGACATAACGGTTGTAATGATATCTTCCGATTTCCAGAAGACCAAAGAATATCAGGATTATGAAGCCCAGCATCATATAGCTGTCGGCGTCAACTCCGGTGTAGGTGTCCGAGGCAAGCTTTTTTTTGTGCTCGCTGTTAAGTCCCATAAGAAGCGGCGGGAGCATGATAAGTATCTCCAGTGTCGATACTGCCTGGAAGGGAACCATGAAATGATTGATGGGGGCGACCTTCAGGTGATTGATCAGAAGTATCGCGATTGGAAACAGCGTGTTCAGATTAAGGCACAGAAGCTGGCGTCTTGGCGCAACCGTAGGATGCGTCGAGTAGAACAGCACGCTGATGGCAAGGGGAATCATGTATAGAGCCATGTATTCCATAATATTGTAAAAATAATCCTTGTCTCCCAGAAGATAGAATATGTCGTTGTAAGTAAAGGTGTACAATCCCAGAAGCATCGCTATGGCGGAGCTAAAGAACATGGAGGGAGTTGACCTTTTCGTCAAAATAAGGTATACGGCCAGCGAGAACAGGATCCAGGAGTATATTACAAGGAATCCGCCCACGAACAGAGGGAGCCTGTGGATCTCCATGAATTCTTTCATGATCCCGTGCATGGTGCCATAGTAGGGAATCTCTATCTGGGTAAAAGCATCTTCATCGCATACTGTGAGAACTATCTTAAGCTTGTGATCGCTGGTGGTGTCCTTTAGATGTATGAAATGATAGTTCTTTGGTACGATAAGTCCACTGTCATAGTACTCCCGGCCGGATTCGTAGACTTTTTCCTCGTCTATATAGACCTCGACAACGGCCATTTTGCTGATGACAAGGAGTGTGGGAGATATAAGAGCTTTCTTGGACAGGGTGTTTGTGAGGATTATAGTCTCACCCCTATAGGTGTGGTTAATCCTTAGTTTGGACAGGGTGACATCGTCCGTGGTGTATTCGCCATCAGAAAAAGACCAGCCCTTGTCCAGCCGGTTTAATTGGAATCTGCGGGATTCCGTCATTATTCTGCTTCCGAAAGTAACCATCATAAGGGTAATAATGAATAATACAATCGGGAGCATAAAGAATCTGCGATTTACATTCCTTTTATTCATAGGTCACCACAAACGATATATTGATACATATTATATTATATACCATTTTATGACTATGATACAGATTCTTGTGTTATCTGCTCTGCTCAATTTTTTACCATTTTTTTAATAATTCACATAATGGTCAAATTTTCAGCGGTTTTATATGATAAAATAACGGGGTTGACAGTTTTTTAACGAAGGAGGAATACGCCATGGATAAGCGTAAAAGGCTCACTTTAGTGGCAAGAACCATAGTGCCGCTATTGATACTTTTTATCATTTATGTCGTGGTGTTTACCGGCTTCGGGATAGGACTGCCATGTATCTTCAGAACAATTACCGGTCTTAAATGTCCGGGATGCGGCATGAGTCATGCTTTGGCGGCAATGGTCCATGGGGACTTTGGGGAGGCTGCCGGGGAGAATGTTTTGTCGGTATCTCTTTTGCCGGTGCTTGTTGTCTTTTTTATATTTCGTTTTATCAGATATATAAATAAGGGAAAAGAAGATTTCAGGATATGGGAAATTGTGTTTCTTGTAGCCTGTCTGCTGGTCTGCGTAGCATTTTTTGTTCTGCGTAATGACCTTATCTAAAAAAGTATATTGGAGGAAATGTAAAATGTTTTGTTGTCACTGTGGTAAAGAAATAGAAAATGACAGCAGGTTCTGCCCACATTGCGGCGGCGAACAGCCACCGGTACCGGGAGAAGGACCTAAGTCCGGAGACTTTTTTGATGCGTCCGGAGACGGCACAAAGGCCGAGAATATCATAGAGAATGCGGGAGAGACCATCGGAAACGGCATAGACAGTGCCATCAACGATCTCAAGAATTCCGACGGTGCCAAGGCTCTTAAGAACGGCGTTAACGAGGCCGGCAAGAAGGCTGAGGATATCGTCAAGAACTGGAGAGATTATCTTACTGTGGAGAACATGGAGCTTGCGGCACCTGTACTCCTTCTTATGCCCCTTGTCATGGGAATCGTCAAGACGGTTCTGATCAGGGTGTTCGGAATTTTATTCCTGATTCCATTAATCGGAACATTGCTTAGATTTGTTCTGGGACTTGTTAAATTGGTATTTGTTGTTGCTTCAGGTGCCGGCATCGGTGCTGTGGGATATATTCTGTACAAAAAGCCCGAGAAGAGAAGCCTTTACAGTTTCGTGTCTCTTGGAGCTGCTGTATTTGGATTTTTGTCATGCCTGGGCATGTTCTTTTACTGGAAACATGTTAATCTTCCCTTTGGGCTGCTGGCTCTTGTATGGGGCGCAGAGTCAATCGCGAGAGTATGCATTCAGAAAAAGGGCATGGAGTCTGAGCCTAACGTTCAGGAAGATATTGAAGCTTACAAGAACTTCTGCAATGACCTTAGAACCAAGATGAAACAGGCTGAGGGAAATAAGGCAGCCGGTGCTGCTGCGGCAGCGGGTGTTGCCGGTGCGGCAACTGTAGCTGGTGCGGCAAGTGCGGTTGATGGTGCAATGGGAGCTGATGAGACAATTAAAGGATTTGATCCCGATGCTGCAGGTAGTGCAGCCGGTGGTGTAACAGGTGATTCTGTGAACGGATATGTTCCTGCTCCTGTGGTTCCTACTCAGGGCGGCGAGTCCTACTTTGACGGAAGCGGTATCGAACTCTTCGGAATTCTGCTTCTTACATTTATTCTCAGCGGTATCACCTGCGGTCTTGCAACACCCTGGATGCTCTGCAAGATCTTCAAGTGGAGAAAGACCCACACAGTTATCGATGGCAGAAGACTTGATTTCAACGGAACCGGCGGCAACCTCTTCGGACACTGGATCCTCTGGGAGATCCTCACAGCTGTTACCTGCGGTATCTATGGTTTCTTCATGTATGTGGCTGTAAGAAAGTGGGAGATGAAGCACACCTTCTATCAGGATCAGCCTGAAATGCAGGGAAGCTTCGACGGCAACAGCTTCCAGTATCTGGGCTACGGACTTCTTCAGGGACTTCTTGTTATGCTGACCTGCGGTATTGCAGCACCCTGGACCATCACAATGATCGAGAAGTGGCAGATGAAGCACTCTGTTGTAGCCAATGACAGAATGAGATACGACGGAACAGGTCTTGGACTTCTCGGACAGTACCTGATCTTTGCGATATTAAGTGCTATTACCTGCGGCATTTACCTGCCTTGGGGAATTGTAAGACTTGATAAGTATCTTTTCTCGCATGTACATGTTGATGAGACATTAATGTGATGATATGGGTGTCAAAAGTCAAAAATGCGTACATGCATGCATGTTAAGCATTTTGACTTTATGACCCGAACAAATATAATGGAACCCCGCTCCGCGCGACCAGATCGTTACCGGAGCGGGGTTTTTTGCGAAAAAAATAAAAATAAACACTTTAGTATGCTAATGCGGTATACAATTACCATGATGCTATGTTAAAATATATCAATCATATTAAAATCGCACAGGAGGAAAGTATTATGAAAAAGAAGATTATTGCGGCATTTTCTGCCATGGTGATGGCGTTATCGCTGATGGGCTGCGGCAGTGCAGGAGCAGCTAAGACAGATGTTGAGTATATCAAGGACAAGGGAACACTTCTTGTTGGTATCACTGATTTCGCACCTATGGATTACAAGGATGACTCCGGCAACTGGATCGGTTTTGACGCCGATCTTGCCAAAAAGGTTGGAGAGTCCCTTGGAGTTAAGGTTGAATTCGTAGAGATAGACTGGGACAACAAGGTTCTTGAGCTTAACAACAAATCAATCGACGTTGTATGGAATGGAATGACTCTTACATCCGAAGTTACGAGCGCTATGGAGTGCTCCAAGCCTTATCTTAACAATGCACAGGTAGTAGTTGTTCCTTCATCTGTTGCAGCTACAGTAACAACCGTTGACGAAGCCAAGGCTCTTAGCTTTGCTGTTGAGACAGGTTCTGCAGGCGAGCAGGCTGCCAAGGATAGCGACTTTAACTATATCGGTGTAACATCTCAGGCTGACGCAGTTATGGAGGTT
The DNA here is from genome assembly GCF_028539135.1 of Butyrivibrio sp. DSM 10294. Lineage (NCBI taxonomy): Bacteria > Bacillati > Bacillota > Clostridia > Lachnospirales > Lachnospiraceae > Butyrivibrio > Butyrivibrio sp. DSM 10294. The sequence continues at coordinate 26,834 of NZ_JANSWL010000073.1, forward strand.
CAGGCAGGAACTTCAGGAGCCTGCATCATCGACCTTCTTATGGCAGGAGCCATGATCGGTGAGGGAACCAGCTATCCCGACCTTACACACACAGTTGAGCTTACCACTGAGGAGTACGGCATCGGCTGCAGAAAAGGCTCTGACCTTGCAGCATATATCAACGATCAGCTCAAGGCTTTTTACGACGACGGAAGTCTCATGCAGATTGCTCAGCAGTATGGCGTCCAGGACGCAGTAATTTCCCAGTAAAAGAGGCTTATTTATGTTTTGGACCGTAACCTTATCACTACTTGAGGGCTTCCTCTCCACAATTAAATTATTTGCGCTGACACTTTTGTTCTCACTTCCTTTGGGGCTTCTTATCTGTTTTGGCTCCATGGGAAGGCTGCGCATTTTAAGAGCAGTTCTTCGTTTTATCATATGGATTATCAGAGGTACGCCGCTGATGTTACAGCTCCTTGTTATCTACTATGGCCCGGGTATCTTTTTTGGCATCAATGTCTGGGGAACCTCTGGGCAGGGAAGATTCATGGCGGCGCTGATCGCTTTTGTCATCAATTATGCTTGTTATTTCAGTGAGATATACAGAGGCGGCGTGCAGTCCATTCCCGTGGGCCAGTACGAAGCTGCACAGGTTCTTGGAATGACCAGATGGCAGACCTTCAAGAAGGTAATCCTTCTCCAGCTCATCAAGCGCATCGTTCCGCCAATTTCCAATGAAGTCATCACTTTGGTCAAGGATACCTCCCTTGCCAGAGTTATCGCAGTATACGAGATCATCTGGAACGGTCAGGCCTTTATCAAAAGTAGCGGAATCATCTGGCCGCTTTTTTACACAGGCGCGTTCTACCTGATCTTCAGCGGACTGCTTACACTGCTATTTAGATATATAGAGGACAAATTGTCATATTTCAGATAAAAAAGGAAGTTTTATGCCAATACTTGAAGTTAACAACCTGAAAAAGAAATTCGAAAATACTGAGATCCTCAAGGGAATATCCTTCAGCATGGAGGAGGGGCAGACCATTTCTGTGATCGGCTCCTCGGGAAGCGGTAAGACCACTATGCTAAGATGCCTTAACCTGCTGGAGTTTGCTGATGAGGGCACCATTACCGTCAATGGAGAGAAGCTGTTTGACGCATCGGAGAAGCTGGGAAACCCTGATGAACTCAGGGAGAAGCGCCTCCATTTTGGAATGGTATTCCAGCAGTTCAATCTTTTCCCGCAGTACACAGCTCTTGAGAACGTAACTCTTGCGCCAAGCCTTAGGGGCGATGGCAGGAGCAGCGAAGAGATCCTTAATATGGGCAAGGAGCTCCTTGACCAGATGGGGCTCTCAGACAGAATGAACAACTATCCCCATCAGCTCTCCGGCGGTCAGCAGCAGCGTGTTGCGATTGCGAGAGCACTGGCTCTTAAGCCTGATATTCTCTGCTTCGACGAGCCCACCTCGGCTCTGGATCCGGAGCTCACCGGCGAAGTTCTTCGCGTTATCAGGGAACTTGCCAACAAGCATATGACCATGATCATTGTAACCCATGAGATGGCCTTCGCCAGGGATGTAGCTGACGAAGTTATTTTTATGGACTCCGGAATTATTCTTGAGAAAGGCCCTGCGGCGGACGTCATCAATAATCCTGCCAAGGAACGCACAAGGCAGTTCCTGTCTTCTTTGAGTTCTCACTAAAGAAATAAAATCATAATTAAAATCATCTAAAACAAAAATAAATTTCAATATGATGATTCATATGATTTTCTCCTTGCTATTATGTCAAAGTCGCCAAAGGATAGGTGACTGATATGAATAAGTTAATAATAGGGAGAGAGAGTATGAAAAACACAATTGACAAGCAGATAATCAAAGCGCTGACTATCGGTATCAGTGCCAGCATGAGCCTTCAGTCTATGACTGTTCAGGCAGCTGACATCGATATCCCTTCAGACCCTTCAGCACAGACACCGGGTGCTGTACAGGAGAATGGCGATGCTAATGCGTCATCTTCTAAGGGGATGAACAGCGCTGTTTCTGATGCTATAGACGAGGCAAAAGAGGCTGTCAGCGGTGCCATGGATGATGCTGCTCCGGCTGCATCTACAGATCCCGCTGAGCCTGAACAGCCCGCAGATCCTGCTGAGCCTGCAGACCCTTCAGAGCCTTCGCAGCCCGCAGATCCCGCTGAGCCTTCGCAGCCTGCAGATCCTACAGAACCTGCCACAGATGCTCCTGCTGAGTCAGTTGAAAAGAGTGAAATAGATAAGAATCTTGAGAGTGCGAAAAAGGCTATCGACAACATCGACAAAGATGTAGATAACCTTGATTGCCTCAACAATGCAGCTGCCGGAGCAGTATCAGATTACAGAGAGACTGTAAGCGACGAAGCTGTTAAGATGGCTGAGAATTATTCTCAGGCAGCAGTAAGAGAAGCAGAAGAAGCTGCTAAGGCAGCAGATAATGCCAAGCTTGATGCTGAGCAGACTGCCGAGAACAGCACAGCTGTCAAGGACGCAGCAGACAAGGTATACAATTCCAAGAAGGCCGCTGAGAAGGCCAAGGAAGATGCCCAGTCTCTTGTGGATGATGCCAATAAGGCAGCAGAGGATGCCAGAAACAGGGCAGAGGCAGCAAACACAGCAGTTCAGAATGCTAAGGCTGATGCCGATGCAGCAGGCAAAGAAGTAGAGGATGCCAAGAAAGCTTATGACAAGGCAGAGGCTGCAGTTACCGCTGCAGAGAGCGCTCTTTTGGAGATCCTCAGAAAGAATGGCATCACAGATCCTGATGGAAACTACAGCGGTGATGTTAAGGAAGCCATCGACAACGCCAAGGCAGCAGTTGACGGCGCTAAGAAGGCACTTGATATTGCTGATACTAACCTTTCTCAGGCTACCAAGAACAAAGAGGATGCTGATAAGGAAGTTTCTGCAAAGGAGACAGCTCTTACAGATGCAACAGATGCAGCACAGAAGGCTGCAGATAATCTTGAGGAGAAGCAGAATAACTCTCAGAAAATTCAGGATAACATCGATAAGTACACTCAGGATATTGAGGATGCTAACTCTGAGATAGAGGAATGCAGTCAGAACCTTGAGACTGCCAAGGCTGAGGACAAGGCAGCCAAGGAAGCGCTTGAGGATGCCAAAGAGACCAAGGAAAGTGCAGAAAAAGCTGTAGAGAGCGCAGAGGCAGCACTTGAGAAGGCTCAGGAAAAATATGATAAAGCTTATGAAGAAAAGAGAAAGCAGGAGGAGAGGAAAGCTAAGAATCGAATAGCGCGTGAAGCAGCAGAGCTTGACAAGACAGCAAAAGAGAAAGATAAAAAAGCTGCTGAGGATGCTTACCAGGAAGCATTGAAAAAAGTAGAGGCTGCGCAGAAGGCTCTTGAAGATGCACAGAAGGCTAAGGATGAGGCTGACGGTAAGCTTGATGCTGCCAATAAGGCCAAGGAGCAGGCTGTAGACGATGAGAAGACTGCAGCAGAAGCAGCTCAGAAGACAGAGCAGGCCAAGGAAGACGCAGAGTCCAAACTTAAGACTGCTAAGAGTGAAAAAGAGGCTGCTGAGAAAGCTCTCGAAGAAGTAATCGGCGAAGTGGCTGATGAGAAAGAGGCTGCTGAAGTAATCAAGAAAGCTCAGGAGACCCTTGAAGATGCACAAGCCAATATTGCAAAGGCTGATCAGGAAAAGGCTGCTGCTGAGGCTGCTAAGAAAGCTGCCGACGATATCGCAGAGACCGAAAAGGGTAATATGGATCAGGCAGACAAGGATATTGCGACTGCTAATAACGAGAAGACTGAGCTTGAAGGACAGAAGACTAAGGCTGAGGAGGATAAGGCTCAGGCAGAGGAAGATATTGAGACTGCAAAGTCAGATATTAAGACGGCTGAGGACAACATAAAAGATATCGAGGATGCCATCGATGTTGTTGATGGTTGGATGAAGAATCTGGAGAAGAATAGTAAGACCAGAGGAAAGCTTGGCGATAATGAGAAAATTGCGAAAGATCTGATTAAGCTTCTTGTATACCAGAAGCATCCCGAATATGATCCCAAAGATATAAGCGTTGATGGATTAGTTGAGGTACCATTTGCTGACTGGGATAGTAACTACATGATAGTAAGATATGAAGGCAAGGAAATTGGAAGATACAATTTTGAATGTCTTAATGATCGTAATGAACATCAGATTGCTCCTCGTTATCTACTAAATAATAACAGAATTACAAAGATCAGAATTATCGATAAGCGTGACACTGAAAATCCGATTATTGAAGCTGATTGTAGAGACTGTGAGAGCAAAATAAAGGATGCAAAATCCGCAGAGAAATCTACCCAGGAAACGGCTAAGCAGACAGCTGAGACAACCAAAGGACAGCTCGAGACAAAGGTAACCGAACTTGGCACCACAATCTCCAATCTCACTACCAAAGTTGGTGAAAAGGAAACTGAGATAACAAATGCCAAGGAAAGAAAAGGAAAGAGCGAAGAGGCATACAATAAGGCTATATCCGATTCTGAAGCTGCAGCCGGCAAAGCTGAAAAAGCTCAGGAGAAGATAGATAGTGAGCAGGAAAGAATCGATGCTGCCAAGCCTATTGTAGATAACGCCAATGCTTCACAGGAGAAGACAGCTGCCTATGAAGGCGCTCAGCAAACTGCAGAGCAGGCAGCAGATGCCGCAAGACAGGCCGCTTCAAACAAGGAAGAGGCAGAAAACAAAGTTAAACAGGCAACTTCAGATGTAACGAAAGCTGAAGGAGTAGTTGCAGATAAGCAGTCTGACCTTGAAGACGCTCAGGAAGCATATGATCAGGCATTTTCCAAAGCAGAGGAGCTTCGTAAGAAGATGGAGGATGCTCAGGCTGCTTATAAAGAAGCAGAGGAGGCATTCAATAAGGCCAAAGAAGTCGAGGATAAGGAAAAAGCTAGCTGGCGTATCGGAGCCAACTTCAATGAAGCTAACAGAAATCTAAAATCCGCTAAAGATGCTAAGGAAAAGGCTGATAAGGCTCTTGAAGAAGCAACCAATGCATATAATGAAGCAAGTGGAACAGCTAATGAGAAGAGTGAAGCTCTGACTAAGGCAGAAGAGGCAGCAAACACAGCCAATCAGAAGCTTGCAGATGCAAAGCAGAATCTTGCTGACGAAGAAGAGAAAGCCAAGACAGCCGCTGATGAGCTGACACAGGCAGATAAGGACAATGTAGATGCGCAGAAGGCCCTTGAGGATGCAAAGAAAGATCTTGCCAGCGCTAAGGACAATCAGAAGACCGCAGAATCAGAGCTGACAAATGCTACTAAAGCCAGAGAGGCAGCTAAGCAGAAACTCGATTCTGTATCAGAGGCAGAGAAGAAAGTTGAGGAGATGGCTGCAAAGCTTAATGAACTCAAAGCTGCAGCAGGCGCCAGCAAGGAAGACATCAAGAAGCTCGAGGCAGAGTACGAGAAGGCTCTCGCAGCATACGAGGATGCCAAGAAGGCAGCTGCCGAAGCTAATACAGAAGCAGATAAAGCTACCGATTATGCTAAGGAAGCAGAGGACGCTTTTTACGATGAGAACAGCTTCAGAGTTAAGAAGCCCACACCTACTGAGGACGAGACTCCAGGCAACGGCGGGGATAACGGCTCTGACAACGGAAATAACGACGATTCCGACAACGGAAACGGCTCAGGTAACACAGGCAAGAAGCCTGAGGAGAAGCTGATCCCTGTATCAGACAGAGATGTTAACCCTTCAGATCTTCCCGAGGTTCTCGGTGCCAAGAGACCTGTCGCTACCAAGAACAATGCGCCTTCCAAGGAAGAGCCTGCAGAGAAAGTAGCAGTAACCACAGCTGAATACAACATGGGTGAAATCGCAGAGACCATCAATGTTCCCGGCGAAAAGAACGCAGAGACCAAGGACGATTCCGCCAAGGTAGTTGTTTCCAACGAGGCAGAGTCAGCAACAATCTCAGCTGACAAGCTCATTCCTCCTGTACCTACAAGGAAGGGCTTCCCATGGCCATGGCTCCTTCTCGGTGCCGGCGTAGCAGGCATCACCACAGAGGAAGTCATTAGAAGAAAGAACAAAAAAGATAAAAAGAATAAATAATCAATTGGTGCCTGTCACTTCACTTTGATGAAGTGACAGGCACTTTCGTTTAGTAAAGTGACAGGCACTTTCGCTGACTAAAGCAATGGCTTTCACAATAGGGTTATGTTCGGTATAATGTAAGTAACATCAATACTTTTTGGGGAGAAATATATGAATGCCAAAATAATTCTGGAATTTCTGGAGAGTTCCAATGATATAGCTGTGGCCATCAGACTCATCATTGCCACCTTATTCGGAAGCCTTATAGGCTGGGAAAGAGTTGTAAAAAGACATAATGCCGGAATCAAGACCTTTGCCCTGGTGAGCCTTGGGTCTGCGGTTGCCACGTCGCTTAATATTTATCTTGCGATGTTACCGGGGCTCAGCGCTGATGTAAGCCGTATTCCTGCGGGAGTTGTGAGCGGCATCGGTTTCCTTGGCGCGGGTACCATTCTGGTAACAGGAAGGCAGCAGATCAAGGGCCTTACCACCGCGGCGTCCCTGTGGGTAACCTCCTGCATGGGAATGGCCATCGGAGGCGGGTATCTGATCATCGGTATTGTCTGCTTCCTTCTTGTAATGATTGCCAACCTTGTTCTTGTGAGACTTAGCAAAAGAGTTGAGAATTCCAGCAAATACATCAGTGTTTACATTGAGGTCAATAAGAGCGGCGGAGTAAAGAAGCTCTCCAAGTGGATTGCAGAGCAGAACTATACCATCGCCAGCATGACCAAGAGCAAAGAAAAAACGCTACAATCCAGCGATGTAGCGCTTATGCTTGATGTGGATTTTGATACCATGAGATCCCACCCGGAATTTCTTCACAACCTGAACCAATTAGAATTTGTTAACTATGTAGAGGAAATTTAAATATCCAGCACAATCGTCACCGGCCCATCGTTCACCGACTCAACCTTCATATCGGCGCCGAATACTCCGGTGCCAACCCGGAAGCCTCTGTCGCGGCACTCTTTTACCACCAGCTCGTACAGAGGCTCTGATATTTCCGGCCTTGCCGCGTCGGTAAAGCCCGGCCTTCTTGAACTGCAGTCCGCATAGAGCGTGAACTGGCTCACGATAAGGAGCTCAGCCCCTGCATCTTTGGGATTTATGTTCATCTTACCGTTTTCATCTTCAAATATTCTGAGACCGCAGATCTTGTCTGCGATTTTTTTTGCCTGTGCTTCGGTGTCGTTTACGTGAACACCAAGGAGCACCAGGAATCCCTTGCCGATTTCGGATACTTTTTTGCCATCTATTGTTACGGATGCGGATAATACGCGGGTTAATACTGCTCTCATTTAGTCCTCCCTGTAATCATCGTCATAATCTGCATATGCATCATCTGATTCATCAAAGTCGTAATCGTAGTCTTCGCTGCGCCTGTCTTCATATTGAACCTTGCGGCGATCTCTGGCGCTTTTATCATTTCGACGTTTCCTCGAAGCTTTTATGCTTTTTTCCTCCTTGGGAAGTTTCACAATCAGCTCAAGGATATGGCTGTGCTTTACAATAAATACCGCCAGCAGCAGGAACAGATGCGTATAGAAGATGCCAACAATATAATAATTTCTCTCCAATAAATATCCGGCCTTGAATCCGAAGAAACATAGCAGCCCCGACAGCGCCATGCCCAGCACCAGAAGCGGCAGCTTAAAGAACATGTTTTTCAAAGCTCCGATAAAATCCCTGAAGGAAGCATCGAAGTAAACAAAACGTCCCACCATCAGTCCCAGATAATACATCATAACCGGGCTGTACTCGCTCTCATCGCCGATGACGTTCAGAGTCAGCAGAATGATGATGACGTAGAACATAGCCAGCATGCGGACTGTGGCCTTATCCTCACGGGGAATCTTTTTGAGCGGAATAATGAGTTTGTCCAGGATTGTATTAAGAACGCAGGAAGTACAGATCAGGATCAGCAGTACAAAGTCCTTCCAGTTGTCCATAAGATTAATGAAATCCTTGAAATAGTCGTAGCTGTAACCCGAAGTGTGGGCCAGAGTGTACACGTGATTGATGATGACATAGGCACAGGCAAAAGACATAACCGACGTGGCCGAGATTATCATCTCATAGAACAGTTCGATGTAATTGTGAAAAAGAGTATTTTCCCCTATCCTTTGGTTTTTCTTCTCTGAAGCAGCCATTTTTGCCCATAAAAAGATCAGAAGTGTGCACAGGGCAAGACCTCCCAGGGCGGTCAGCAAAAACAGGCCCTTCTTAACCCAGGTAAAATCGGGATTCATATAAGCATCTACAGACATTTTCCCCTCCAAACAGTGATTTTTTCATACTTTTTTTATAAATGCCCTCAAAAAGTATAGCACAATCCTTGATTTGCGATAAATCCGCACCTTGGGAATTTTATAAAATGTTTATGTTTGGGGTACTTTATAGCCTTTATAATTAAATAAGACAGCGCAGTTAAACGTTAAAGGAAGGGGAGACATATGAGAACGAGACTGGGTTTGATATTGAGCACGACAATGATCATTGGTTTGCTGACAGCCTGCGGATCTGCGGTTGAAGGCGATGCTTCGGTTCTGGGCGTAAGCAGAATGCCTCTCGAAGAGCTTGAACCTGCTGCGGAAGCTGTACAGGAGCTTGATGAGTTCGCGGAAGAGGACGATTTTGGATACGGTCCTTCGGATTTCGTTCAGGAGCAGTCGGGTAAGACAGAGTTTGACAGCTTTGACGATGTGATTGCCAATCTTATGCAGGGACAGGGTTATGCCTATGTTCAGCTTCAGGGGGAAGACGATCAGCTTCTGGCTGTGACGGATCTTGTTTTTCTTGCTGATGACAGTGCCAGTGAGGCCTGCATTTACGGCATCAGGGATGGCAAGGCGGTAAATATAGGAAATGTATTCGGCAACGGTTCGGCATTTCCGCTTCGTTACAAGGATGGCATCATCTACGGCGGCGACAATCACAGATATGAGACTTATTTTGTCTCCGAGGACTGGCAGAGCCTTATGATGAAGGATTACATATCCGACGGAGTGGTTGAGGGAAGCGGCCAGTTTGTGGGCTTTACCAGACAGACCAGCAATTATGAGGATACCGTGGACTTTGAAGGAAGCGAGGAAGAGTTTAATGCTCTTATGGCAGATAGAGAGGAAGTTCCGCTTCTTAAGTTCACAATGATAGAGTAAAAAATATGATTATACAGGTGATCCGGTTTGACGACCGGGTCACTTTTTTGTTGCACAAAACTACAAAAAATGATAATTAAAAAATCATTAATATCATAGATTTATCACCTCAAAACCTATAAAATAAAAAGATGCAGTGGAAACGAAAATGATTTTTTAATATAAAAAGGGAGTTCACAACCATTATGAAAGAAACTGATTTGAAGGCATTATTAAATGATATGTCCATGGAGGAGAAGATCATGCAGCTGGTGCAGCTTCCGGGCTGGGTTTTCCAGGACGATGCAGCAATCACCGGACTTGCCGATGCCACAGGCTCCGAGAGAGTCAAGGTGCTGGCAGGCAGCACGCTGGGACTGTGGGGCGCAGACAAGATCAAAGCTCTTCAGGATGCATACATGAAGAACCATCCCCATCACATTCCCATGCTGTTCATGCTGGATGTTATCCACGGACACAAGACTGTTATGCCCGCTCCTATAGCTCAGGGCGCAACCTTTGATCCCGAGACGGTTAAAAAAGGTGCTGAAGTCCAGGCCAGGGAAGCATCTGCAGACGGTGTTCACGTTACTTTTTCGCCCATGGCAGACCTTGTAAGAGACGCCAGATGGGGTCGTGTTCTTGAGTCCACAGGCGAGGACAAGTACCTCAATAGCCGTTTGGTTGCAGCGATGGTTGAAGGCTATCAGGGCGAAGATCCCAAGGATCCCGATCATGTAGCAGCCTGTGTTAAGCACTTTGCAGCTTATGGCGGAGCAGAGGCAGGCCGTGATTATACCAATGTTGAGCTCTCCGAGCACACCTTGAGAGAGCAGTATCTGCCTGCATATAGAGCAGGTATCGATGCAGGTGCCAAGCTCGTCATGACCTCTTTTAACACCCTGAACGGACTTCCTTCCTCAGCCAACAAGTGGCTTATGAGAGATATTTTGAGAGACGATATGAAGTTTGAAGGCGTTCTTATTTCTGACTGGGCAGCCATTGCAGAGATTAAGAACTGGGGCCTTACAGAGGATCTCAAGGAGGCTTCAAGACTTGCAATGGAGGCAGGCGTTGACATCGACATGTGCACCGACTGCTACCAGAACAATCTTGAGGAGCTGGTAAAAGAGGGTAAGCTTAAGGCAGAACTTCTTGACGAAGCAGTAATGAGAGTCCTCAAGCTCAAGAATGATCTGGGACTTTTCGAGGATCCTTATCACGGAGCCGGTGCGGATAAATTTGAAAAAGTTGCTCTTTGTCAGGAACACAGAGATATAGCAAGAGACGCAGCAAGGAAGTCCTTCGTTCTTTTGGAGAACAAGGATAAGGCGCTTCCTCTTACAGCAAAGAAGCTTGCTTTCATCGGACCATATGTAACCTGCAACCAGCTTCACAGCACCTGGGCTATCTCCTGTGATCAGGATCATGCCATCAGCCTTCAGGAAGCTGCAACCGATTTTTACAAAGGGAGCGATACGGAGTGCAGATTTGCAGTTGGCTGCGAGATGGTTGATGACGGAACCGAGCTCTCAAGGGAGGTCTACAAGTCAGAGCTTACAGATGCAGACAGAGAGAAAATGCTGAAGGAAGCCCTGGAAGCCGCAGAGTGGGCAGATGAGGTTATTCTTTGCATTGGCGAGGATATCTGTCAGTCCGGCGAGTCCACCAGCCGCGTCAGCATCACTGTTCCAAGACCTCAGCTGGCTCTTTTTGACGAGGTGGTAAAAAAGGCTAAGAAGACGGTTACTCTTATTTTCAACGGAAGACCTGTTGAACTGGATGCAATCTCCAAGGCTACCGATGCGCTTATGGTCTGCTGGAGACCCGGAACCGAGGGCGCCCGCGCCATTATGGATGTTATCAGCGGCAAGGTATCCCCTCAGGGCAAGCTCCCCATGAGCTTCCCTTACACAGCGGCTCAGGCTCCCGTTCACTATGACAGCTACAACACAGGAAGGCCCAAGCCAAAGGATGCACCTTCACTGTTTACTTCAAGATTCCTGGATTGCCCCAATGAGCCAAGATACAGCTTTGGATATGGTCTTACTTATTCCAAGGTTGTTGTCTCCGATGTCACACTTTCAGCGGATACGCTTAAGAAGGATGATACCAAGGGCATTAAGGCCAAGGTTACGGTTATGAATGTGGGCGAGATGTCTGTAAATGAGACTCTGCAGCTCTACATTAGAGACCTGGCCGGCAGCCGCGTTCGTCCGGTAAAAGAGCTCAAAGGCTTCAAGAAGGTGGGCGTTAACCCCGGAGAGAGCAAGGATGTGTACTTTACGATCACCGAGGATATGCTCCGCTTCTGGACAATTAATAACCGCTTCGAGAGCGAACCCGGCAGATTCCGGGTATTTGTTGGAACCTGCTCCTGCACAGAGAATAGTGCGGAGTTCGTGCTGGAGTGATGCTATAGGGGCCAGTCCCCATTAACAAACTGTCATCTGTTCACAATTTGTTGATGGGGACTGGCCCCTTTATCGCGGTGGGGACGGGCACTTGTGGTATAATGTTACATAGTAAAAGTTGGGGAGGGGCTATGATCACTACTAATCTGTTCAATTCTTCGGATGCCAAGAAAATCACCCTAAACAAAGGAATATTTACCGTAGTTGAGTACGAAAGGGACCTCTCCGTTGATCCTGAAATGGCGGAGATGGCTTATTTTGCTGCAATGATGGATGTCAGAAAGAGACAGCTCATTGCCAAGATAGAACCGGGCCTTGGCGCCATTACCCAGAAGGGGATCATGCAGCTGATGCTTGGCGACCTTCAGGCAAGGACTGATATCTCCGGTCTTGGCAACCTTATGAAAAAATACATCGGAAGCAAGGTAACAGGCGAATCCGCCATCAAACCGCTCTACACCGGAGAGGGTACGCTGGTGTTAGAGCCTACCTTCAAATACATCATTCTTGAGGACCTTGATGAATGGGAGGGCAAGCTCACCATCGAGGATGGCATGTTTCTTGCCTGCGAGGATAGCGTTCAGATGAAGGTCGTGGCCAGAACCACGGTATCCTCTGCAGTTCTCGGCGGGGAAGGTCTTTTTAACACCAGCATCTACGGCACCGGTGTTGTAGCCCTTGAGAGCCCCGTGCCCAGGAGCGAGCTGATAGAAGTCAATCTAGATAATGATGTTCTCAAGATAGATGGCAATATGGCCATCGCCTGGTCGACAGATCTGAAATTCACAGTTGAAAGGACTACGCCTACTCTTGTTGGTTCAATGGCTGCAGGTGAAGGTCTTGTGAATGTATACAGGGGCACCGGAAGGGTGCTTATTGCTCCGGTCCAGAATAACAGAGGCATAGCAAATCCTAAGGATAAGAAATGATGGAGTTAGTCAAGGGGACGGATGCGAGTCAACGGGGACGGTTCTTTGTGACTCGCTTCGTGAGTCACAAAGAACCGTCCCCGTTGACTCACAACCGTCCCTACCAGGCACTACTTGGCTAAATGAAAAGAATAGGAGGCAAGAAACAGTATGGGAGTATTAGAAGTTATAAGAAATATGGGATTAGGTGAGAAGGTGATTGATCTAATTATTCTTGGATTTGGTCTGTTTGTTCTTATCAAACTGATATTGATAAATAAAAAGATGAAGGAAATAAAGGAAGAATCTGACTCTGCATACAATACTACAAGCAGTAAGGCATTAAGGAATGCCAGAGGAAATCTTGAAAAAAATACTAAAGAAGAGTTCAACAGGCAAGCCCACGAGCCTATTCGTAAAAGGTTTAATGCTGCCAACATCAAGTACATCAAGTATGTCAGCCTTATTTCTGTCCTTCCGCTTATGGGACTCCTTGGTACAGTATGGGGCCTTATGCCGGGACTTATGCAGGTTCAGAACGGTGATTTTGATGCTTTGTACGGATCTCTTTCAACAGCACTAAGTTCTACACTTGTAGGCCTGGTGTGGGCTATCATTTTAAAGATCTATGCCGCAGCCAGACCTGACCAGGTGGTTAACGGTATCGAGACTGATTTTGACGAGATCGACAGACTATATGAGATGCAGTAAATAAATCTTCGAATAATAATTTTTTTACGGTAAAAAAAATGAGACGAAACAGAAAAATCAAAAAAGGGTTGGACATTGATCTCACCCCATTACTGGACGTTATTTTCATAGTGCTGATGGTGGTTATGTGCAGACTCTCCCTAGTCACCAATGAGGAGCGGGAGAAGACTGTTGAGGCGGAGAATGCCGCTGAGGAAGCCCTGGCTAATTACGAAGTGGCCACCACCCAGCTTGAAAACTACGAGAACGAGAATCAGCTGGTGGCTTTCATAACCCTGAACGCCATGTATGAAAAAAATGACCCCAGGACCAGACACATAAGGCTCGCCTACAACGACGAGACCCTCATTGAGGACATTGTGATAACTCCCGAGACCCAGGAACAGGCCTATGGGCAGTTCGTGGAGGAGATTACTTCTTTTGTTCAGTCAAAAGAGGGCTCTCCCGTGCTTCTTAGCATCGATGACAGCCGCATTTTGTACAGGGATTATCTTCGCCTGGAACAGGAGATCGAATCCCTTAGGGCAACCTATAACAATCTGTTTCTGATAAGGCAGGAGTGAATATGAAACTTGTAATATTGGGGCTCGTCCTGCTGGCATTGTGCTGGCTGTTGTGGCAGCTTTTGTTCAAAAAGGATAGCTCTTTCAGGAAAAATGTGACGGTTAAGACTTTCAGGATAGTTGTGCTGGGGGTCATCGCGGTTATTGTTTTGTTTGCTTTCCTGACAAGGCAGCAGCTGGCGATAATGATCAATTCCAGTGCGCAGATGCCTTTTTTGAAGGAAGCTAAATACGATGAGCAGGAGATGAAAGTACCTGAGGAAGGGGAGGAAGCCTTTGAGGAAGCCCTGGTGATAGAGATCTCCACCACAGAGATAATCATGGATGGGATCACCTACGACAGCTTCGAGGAGGCTCAGAACCCCATCAGAGAGAAGGCCTGGAATTACAAGCGGGCCCAGCTGATAGACAACTACGCAGCCGCCGAAACTTATCTGGAGGTGAAGAGTCTTCTTGTGAGCTACGGTATTGAAGAAGGAAACATTCAGGAGAATCAGAATTTTTAATGAATCTTAAGGATAAAAAGAGATTAGGAAGAATATTGATAATCATGCTGATCACTGTGCAGCCGCTTCTTATAGGTGCCAAGTTTTTTGACCTGAAGCTAAGAAATGTGAACAGGCCCCTTGTGGATATGACCAAGCTTGTGAACGGCAACAGTATTACAGCCCAGGCGCAGGAGCTAAGTGAGTCCAAAGATGATAAGAGTAAGCCGCCCCAGAAGACCGCTGATGATAAGACAAATCCGGCTAAAGACGACAGTGCAAGGGCAGATGCTGAAGATAAGACGACTAATGTTGGCATAAAGGTTTCCGGTGAGAACATCTATGTGAACAGCAGACTTGTGACTCTTGATGGTTTTGAGAAGGCTTTTGAAGGAGTCTACAAAAAGGGAGCTGGCGTGACGCTGACAGATGACTATGCTGACTACAAGGTTATGATGAGGGTTACGGAATACCTGGATGGCAAGGGCATTTTTTACAGCATCAAGGAGACGAGATGAGAATGAAGATCAGTGGAAAAAGAATAATGGGAATACTGCTGTTACTGTGTCTCACCATCCCTCTGGTTGGAGCCGGCAGTGCTAAGGGTAGCGTTAAGCTTGACCTTGATGAATATCACAAAAGCGGCAATGCAGCAGTGTCCGCCACCGGTACAGCAAAGAGCATGCACGATGGCAAAATCACCTATGTCATTCCCGATTCAATGGAAAAAATTGATGCTAAGGATATTTTTAACGAACATATATATAACGAGGGCGATGGAGAGCTGTACCTTGTAAATGACGCAATCTTCGGCATCTTCTACTTTGACAGCGATTACTTCGTTGAGGAATTCGATGAAAAGGACGAGACCCGTGCTATCGAGCGCGCCATCATCTCCAACATCTGCCCTGACGAAGAGAAGAACCTTCGCTGGAACAGCCTGACCCTCAAGCACTACACCTATCCCACCAGCCAGAGCACCTCTCGCTCAGGACTTAAGTTTGATCACTATGTCGGCAAATATCAGAACTTCCGCACCGAATTTGCCTTTACTCCCGCCGGCAACGGCCTCTGCGTCATCCTCTTCATCTACAACCACGACGCCACCTCCGCCACGCCTCCCATCTCCGTAATTGAAAGCATTAAAATTGGGGTCTGACCCCAATTTTTTTTGCGGCAGGCCCCAAACCCAGTATTCATCTATGTTTCTTCAAAACCTAATTGTGTCTAAACTGTGAATTGGGGTCAGACCCCAATTTTTTTCCAAACAAGCTGCTCCTTGGAGAAGAGGGCGGTAAGCGGGCCGGGGATGGCTTCAGATCCGCGGTGTGCGCCGAGGAGATCACGGTCGAAGACGATGTCTGTTCCGTCGGGATTCTCGAAGCGCTGCTCCGGCTCGAAGGCTCTGCCCAGCATCTCGGTGGAGATGATGCCGCAGGTGAAGTCGCCCAGTTCCTTGGCAAGGTTGGTCTTCAGATAGTAGTCGCCGTTTTTCTCGGTGATGGCTACGGCGATCTTGCCGGTCTTGTTCACCAGCTTGTTCTTTTCCTTCTTGTATACGGTTGCGCCATTAAAGTAAGCATTGCCCTCAATCCATACAGGAAGATGGCCAAAGTGCGCCTCAGCCAGGGCTCCCATATCCGGCTTCTTGCTGAAATCAAACTGCTGATTCCACTCTGCCTGAGTCGGGAAGATGTCAAAAGGCTTGGTTCCAACAACTTCATAATCAGAATCCGCAGCTGTCTTTTTCTTGTCATGGATCTTGTGCTGCTGGACAAAAATGTTGTTGTAGATTCTGTCATCGCCGTGAAGGATAGTCATAAAGCCCGCAACCTCTGTCCTGTGGCGGATGTGATAAGGTGTGTATCTGGGCTCTCTCTGCCCGTTCACGATGCTGTCTACACCTGAGTTGATCAGCGAGAAGCTGCCCAGCACCAGGTTGTGGATAACTGCGATTCCTTCGCTGGGAATCGTGATTGCAACCGGTGACAGCAGAATATTGTTATCAATAAGTGTGGGACCATGACCTACCTCAATAAATACGTCAGTGCTGAACATTCCGCCGGGGAGCTGCTCAACCCCCTCGGGCCTGTTGTTGTCATGCATAACATTCTGAGTAACTCTCGCTCCCTGAGCCTCCCAGTCCAGCCACACACCCATGATATTGTCATGAATATGATTTCTTCTGATAGTTACGTCAATTCCCGCATGGAGCTTGATCCCGGCGGTCTCAGCGCCGCCCAGCTGAGCGGAGGTACAGTTGTGGTGAATATCGCAGTCTTCAATTGTTGAAAAAACAGCTCCCATTCTGCCTACAATACCCGTCTGCTCATTGTGATGCACGTGACATCTTCTGATGATATGATGACCGATGCGCTCCTTGAGCCAGCCATGGAACTGTCCCCTGCACACCGCATCTCTCTCCATCTGCGTGGGGCTCTTCACCTGTTTTACGGTAAAATACATATCGTTCTCAGGGTCCTTATACTTACCCAGCGAAATGCCGCAGCATCTGCTTCCGTAGACCTCACAGTCCTCGATGATCCAGCCCTTACTCCAGTGAGGCCCGATCATTCCGTCCTGATAGGCAGCAGGCGGCGCCCAGGTGGTAGCAGCTTTGTTGATGTTAAAACCGCTGACAGTTATATAGTTGATGAAGTTCTCAGTGGGCATAAAACAGTTCCGTCTCACCGTGAATTCCACATTTTCCTTGTTGGGATCGAGCTTGCCGAAGTTACCGTAGATAACGGTGGTATCGCCCTTTTGCTCTGTAAACCACAGATACCCCGCAGCTTCCTTGTCCCAGGCATAAATGTCCGGCTTACCCTTCTGACACTCCTCCAGAGTTGCCGTCTCATACATCTGATTATCATTCAAAAAAACACATCCCGTATGCCGCTTTGTAGAAGCGAAGTACCAGTCTCCGTAAACCGCAGTAGTATAGGGATTGTAATTTCCAAAAATTCCGTTATTTACCGTGAACTTCCACACATTTCCCTTAACCTTCTCCCAGCCGGTAGCCTTCTCTGCGCCTGTAATCACAGCTCCCAAAGGCTTCTCCGAGCGGTAAACGATAGGATGTTCCTTGGTTCCTGCATTCCTCGGAACCACGTGCTCTCTGTAAATACCGGGCTTAACCACAATCTCATCCCCGACCACCGCAATCCTTGCGGCGTCATTTATGTTCTTAAAAGGTCTGCTCTCACTTCCGTCACCATCGCGGAAGGAGCTTGCGTCAACGTAGTAGATCATAGAGCCTCCTTTCGGCTAACCTGCTGATAAACCCACAAAAAGTTTAACGATAAACATGTTATATGTAACAATACTATGGGTGCAGCCTACAAAAGTCAAGATAAACATGCACAACCAAATCGTCAAAACTTACAGTTTTATGTGCAGATTAACAAAAAACATATTGACAGTAATCCACCTAAGCGCAATAATAAACTCAAGTTTAACGATTAACAAAACATTTATGCGAGGAAACGAGATGGTGACGCTCAAAGAGGTCGCTGATATCTGCAATGTCTCGGCTACCACTGTTTCGAACGTAATTAACGGCAAGGCCAAGACCAGCGAGGAAACCAAAAACAGAATATTGCAGGTCATCAAGGAGACCGGTTACAAGCCTAATTACATGGCCAAGGGACTGCGCAACAAGAAGACCAGAACCATCGCCATTATTGCAGAGGACATTGAGCAGTTCACTTCTCCCACCATAATCGAGAGCATCATGGCCCGCTGCGAGGAGGACGGCTACAGAGCCATAGTCCACAACCTGCGTCTCTACGACAGGTGGAAGGACACCTGGTACGGCCAGGAAGAGGAGTATCACTCGGTTCTCGATCCCGTTGTGCAGGATGTTTTGTCAGAGCAGGTGGACGGAGTCATATACCTGGCGGGGCATTCCAGAATCATCGGTTCCTTCAACGATGATTTTCAGCTTCCCGTGGTCATGTGCTACGCATACTCCAATTCAGCCAGAGTCCCTTCCGTTGTCATCGACGACGAGAAGAGCGCCTACGAGATGACCACCTATCTCATCGGTCTGGGGCACCGTCGGATAGGCTTCGTAGGGGGCCGCATGGAGAACATCCACACTGCCAAGCGTCTCATGGGCTATCAACGAGCTCTTTTTGAAAACGGACTGCTGTACGATCCGGAGCTTGTTTACTACGGCGACTGGACAAGAGAGTCAGGCTACGAAGGAGCCAGAGCCATAGTTCCACGGGATGTCACCGCAATCTTTGGCATCTCCGACAAGATGACCGGCGGAATCTACGATTATCTTGAGGAGCAGGGAATTGTCATAGGACGGGACATATCCGTTGCAGGTTTTGACAATGAGATAATATCCGAGTTTTTCAGGCCGCAGCTCACCACCACGGCGCTGCCCCTTACCGAGATCGGCCGCATCTCAGCCGAGCTCATGTTAAAAAAGCTGGAAGGTTCTCATGGGGATGAGGAACCCTCCAAGGATCCTGTCGTTATCAAGGTTCCATGCAAGCTTGTTAAAAGGAAATCTGTAATAAAAAAGCAATAAACGGGGAAAACAGGAGGAGTAACCGGTGTCTAAGAAAAAAGCTTATTCATTCAAGCTGTTTCTGCTTGTATTACCATTTATCATTTTGGTTCTACTGTTCAGCTATTATCCGCTATACGGCTGGCTGTACGCATTCTACGATTACAAACCGCCCAAAACATTGGCAAACAGTGCTTTTGTAGGCTTTAAGTGGTTTGCATCTCTGGTCAGCAGTGAGACCAAGATCAAACAGATCGGTCAGGTTCTCAAGAACACCTTCGCCATGAGCGGAATCACAATCGGAACCAGCTGGCTTCCCATGCTATTCGCAGTATTTCTCAATGAGATCAAAGGCGTCAAGTTCAGGAAGTTTGTCCAGACAGTAACCACACTTCCCAACTTCGTCAGCTGGGTTATGGTTTACTCCATCGCCTTTGCACTTTTTAACAGCACAGGTATGATGAACTCCCTTCTTATGAAGTACGGTGTCATCACCCAGCCCATTCTTTTCCTGCAGTCCTCTGAGCACGTATGGTTTGTACAGTGGCTCTGGCTCACCTGGAAAAACCTTGGATGGGCAGCCATCATGTATATCGCAGCAATTGCCAGCATCGACGGAGAGATGATCGAGGCAGCCAGGGTTGATGGTGCCACAAGAATGCAGATAATAAGACACATTACCATACCAAGTCTTTTGCCCACATATTTCGTTCTCCTGGTACTTAATGTCGCTAACTTCCTCAACAACGGAATGGAGCAGTATTACGTATTCCAGAACGCATTTAACAAGGAATACATCCAGGTTCTTGACCTCTACGTATTCAACCTGGCCATGGGCGCCGGCGGCTATTCCGTATCAGTTGCCATCAGTATGCTGAAGAGCCTTGTCAGCGTGGTACTTTTGGTCATTGTAAACGGAACGTCCAAGGCAATCAGAGGTGAGAGCATCCTTTGATACAGGGGCGTAATAAGTAGATCATTTAGTAAAAGTCGGGAGTAGGTTATGAGTCGAGAAAAAGAGAACAAGAGCAAGATAAAAGTAAGCGCGGGAGACAGGACAATGGAGATAATCTGCTACATTATCTTTTCCATTGCAGCATTCCTTTGTCTGTACCCTTTCTATTACATATTGATCAACACCATCAGTGCCAATGATATCAGCGCCAGAGGCGACGTGCTGTTCTGGCCGCAGCAGATACATTTTCACAATTATGCATCAGCCTTCAGGATCGACGGACTTCTGAATGCTTTCAAGATCTCACTGATGAGGACTACGATCGGAACTGCCCTGACAGTCTTCGCATCAGCCTTCCTGGGATTTATGTTTACTCAGGAAAAAATGTGGCTCAGGAAGCTCTGGTACAGACTGATCGTAGCAACCATGTACTTCAACGCAGGTATTATCCCATGGTTCCTGGTTATGAAGCAGATGCACCTCACCAACAATTTCTGGGGATATATACTTCCCGCTGTTGTATCACCCTTTAACCTGATCCTCACCAAGACCTTTGTTGAGTCGGTGCCAAAGGAGCTTCAGGAAGCAGCAGAGATTGACGGTGCAGGGATCCTCACCATATTCTTCAGGGTCATCATTCCGGTAATCAAGCCCATTATGGCAACCGTAGCTATTTTCTCAGCGGTAAGCCAGTGGAACGCCTTCCAGGATACACTGCTTCTTATGACTGACACCAAGCTGTATCCATTGCAGTTCGTGCTCTATCAGTATCTGAACCAGGCCAGCTCACTTGCATCCCTGGCCCAGAGTAGCAGCAGTACCCAGTCACTGGCAGCTGCAGCAGCAACAACACAGACCACCACCAGTGTTCGTATGACCATTACGGTTATCGTAGTTCTGCCTATCATGCTGGTGTACCCGATTTTCCAGAAGTACTTCGTAAAGGGTATCATGATCGGTGCGGTGAAGGGCTGAGAGCACTTGGTGAGGTCTTTTCGAGCCTAGTGCGAACGTGTTCTGGCGAGCGTAAGCGAGAACAGAACTTCCTTGTGAAATATGGAAGGTATTCAAAAATGTGCATGCTCCCTTAAAGGGGCGGAAATAGAGGTTAAAAAAAGGAGGAAATGAAATGAAGTTTAAGAAAATGGCATCTCTTGCACTTGCCGGCATTATGACTGCTTCCATGATAGCAGGCTGCGGCAGCGATGCAGGAACAGGTAACTCAGGGACAACCGGTGGAAACACTACAGAAACACAGACAGCTACACAGACAGCGGACACAGGAACAGAGACCGCTGCAGCAACAGAAGCTCCCACAGCAAGTCACGACGAGACATACACAGTTGACTTTTACGACGTAGCAGCTAACTTCCAGGGCGTTCAGTCCGGATGGTACGGCAAGATCGTTAAGGACAAGTTCAACATGGATCTTAACATTATCGCTCCTCAGGTAGCCGGTGACGGACAGACTCTTTATCAGACACGCTGCGCAGCAGGCGCTCTCGGTGACCTCATCATCCTCGATAACGCAGATGCTCAGGAGTGCGTAGAGTCAGGACTTATCCATGACCTTACAGACGTACTTGCCAACTATCCAAACCTTATGAAATATGAGAAGCAGATCAAAGAGTTCAACTCAATGATGGGTGACGGCACCAAGATCTATGCTATTCCTCTTGAGATGAACAATAACGGACCTACAGATTACAGACAGCTTCATGTTTACACCTATCCTCGTATCGGCTGGGATATGTACAACGAGGTTGGAGCTCCCGAACTTAAGAACACAGATGACCTTCTTGCATGCCTCAAGGCTATCCAGGATGCTCATCCCACAAACGACAAGGGCGACCCGGCTTATGCTATCAGCATGTGGAAGGACTGGGACAGCTATTTCATGGAGAACGTAGCTCAGCTCACCAAGTGGTACGGCCAGGAAGTTAACGGCTCCGTTATGATCGGAACAGACAACTCCATCGCACCTCTTACAGACAAGGCAGGCGCATATTACAAGATGCTCAAGTTCTTCTATCAGGCTAACCAGATGGGCCTTGTAGATCCCGACTCAGCTACACAGGATTGGAACTCAATCGTTTCCAAGATGCAGGACAAGAGAATCTATCTCTACTGGTACAGCTGGCAGTACGGATTCTGGAACACACCTGCAAGGGGTGAAGAGGGCGTTAACTACATCGAGATCCCTGTTGCAGATACCAATCTTTACCAGCCTTCCGACACATACTTCGGCGATGGTCGTGTACTTTGCGTAGGTTCACAGGTTAGCGATGAGAACTTTGCAAGACTTATGGAGTTCCTTGACTGGTACGCTTCTCCTGAGGGAGTTCAGATCCAGCATGGCGGCACAGAGGGACTTATCTACACAGTAGAAAACGGCAAGTATGTCCTTACAGAAGACGGCTTCAACAGATTCTCAGCAGAAGTAGCAGTTCCTGAGGATCAGGGCGGCGGCAACTGGAACGATGGTAACAACCAGATCAACCAGTGGATCGTAGCAAGCTGCGATGTTAACCCTGACACAAATGAGCCTTATGGAACTGATATGTGGTCTTCAACCATCGAGAAGAACCAGACCAAGACAACTAAGGAATGGTCAGAGAAGTTCGGCGCAGCAGACGACGTTGAGTACCTTAAGAAGAACAACATGATGACAGTAGTTCCCAGTATCAACATCGCTCTTGCAATCGACACAACAGACATCAGCCTTATCCGCAGCCAGTGCGGTGACGTTATCAAGGATGCTTCCTGGAGAATGGTATTTGCCAAGGATGACGCAGACTTCGAGGCACAGTGGGATGCTATGGCAGAGCAGCTCAACGGACTTGGCTGGGAAGATCTTGTTAATTTCGATACAGAGAAGTATGGCCCTATGATCGAGGCTAGAAAAGCAGCTCAGTAAGGTTAATCCTCTTAAATAACCTTTCTATTCATCAACCACCTAAATTATGGGAATACCCGCAGCTTACTCCAAGTTGCGGGTGTTTCTATGTTCGGGGATTGTGAGTCAATGGGGACGGTTCTTGCTGACTCACGGAGCGAGTCAGCAAGAACCGTCCCCATTGACTCACAACCGTCCCCTTGTCATCTCCTATCCCTTTAAATCATGGTATAATTGACACTATAGATAAAATCTCCCGGAGGAAGTTAAACTATGGCGACGAAAGGTCAGACCAGATCCCGCACCAGCAGTAGGATCAAGGAGCCAAAGCAGTTTAATGTGATAATGCATAACGACGATTTTACCACCATGGACTTCGTGGTGGAGGTGCTGATGGATATTTTTCACAAGGACAAGGTGAGCGCCCAGGCCATAATGCTTAATGTCCACAACAAGGGTCACGCAGCGGTGGGCAAATACCCCTATGACATTGCGGTCAGCAGGGTTGCGCTGGCACTTGAGAGAGCCAAACAACAGGGGTTTCCCTTTAGAATGACGGTAGAAGAGGCATAATATGGATCTTTCACAGGACGTAAGAATACTATTTGAAAAAGCAATAAGCTATGCCCACGACAATGGGTTTGAGTTCGTAACTCCAGAGACCATACTCCTTTTTATCCTGGATAATGAGGAGTTCAAGGTGGCTTTCGAGGAGTGCGGCGGCGATACGGCGGTGCTTAAGGATGCGCTTGAAGGCTACCTTGAGAGCTACGTGGAGAGGGTTCCCGGGGGCAATCCCCAACTGTCTGTCGGAACCAACAAAATGCTGAGCTTTGCCACCAACAGCGCCTACAGCAGCGGCAACAGCGAGGTTTGCATCAGGCACCTGATCCATGCCATGTGGAACCTGGAGGACTGTTATGCGGCCTACTACATGGAGCTGCAGGAGATAACGGAGCCACAGCTCTTGGAGCAGCTCACCGTATCCGATGACTACAACAGGGCCTATGGTAGGGAGGAGTCGGAGGAAGCCGTTAATGAGAAGGATGACTATGCCAACAGATGGAAGCTCTATGCTCCCTGCCTCAACGACACGCTGACGGACGTCAATCCCCTGATCGGAAGAGAGATTGAGCTGGAGCGCACCATTCAGATCCTTTGCAGAAAGGACAAGAACAACCCCCTGCATATCGGAGAGACCGGCGTTGGTAAGACCGCCATAACCTATGGTCTGGTACAGCTTCTTAACGAGGGCAAGGTCCCCGAGGCCATTAAGGGTGCCAGAGTATTTGCTCTCGACCTTGGCGGAATGTTGGCCGGAACCCAGTACAGAGGCGACTTCGAGAAGCGCTTCAAAAAAGTTCTTGCTGAGATCGGCAAGGAAGATAAGCCTATTATTTATATAGATGAGATTCACAATCTCTCCGGGGCAGGTGCTGTGGGAGAGGGCTCTTTTGATGCTTCTAACATGCTCAAGCCCTATCTGTCTGACGGACGCATCCGTTTCATCGGAGCTACCACCTTCGAGGAATATAAGAAATATTTTGAGAAAAACAAGTCCCTTACAAGGCGCTTCCAGAACGTGGAGATCAAGGAACCTACAGAGCAGGAAACAGTTGCCATTTTGAAGGGTCTTAAGAGTAAATACGAGAAGTATCACGGAGTAAAATATGCAAGCGGTCTTATGGAATATGCAGTTTCCATGAGTGCAAAATATATTAATGAAAGATTTCTGCCTGACAAGGCAATTGATATCATAGACGAAGCCGGATCCTACAGAAAACTCCATCCGCTGAAGCAGAAGGTTCAGACTGTGGATAAGGATGTTGTTAACGAGATCCTCACCAAGATCTGCCGCGTTCCCATCGAGACCGTGGAGACGGATGACACAGCAGGCCTGGCAACCCTGGAGCAGAGGCTTAAGGGCAAAGTATTCGGCCAGGACGAGGCAATCAGTCAGGTTACCAATGCGGTTAAGTTCTCCAAGGCAGGCCTCATCGAGGAAAACAAACCTCTGGCAAGTCTTCTTTTTGTCGGACCCACAGGCGTTGGTAAGACCGAGATTGCCAAGACCCTTGCCCAGGAACTTGGTGTGAAGCTGATCAGATTCGATATGAGTGAATACGGTGAGAAGCACTCCGTCGCCAAGCTTATTGGCTCTCCCGCAGGATATGTGGGCTACGAAGAGGGCGGTATTTTGACGGAAGCCATCAGGAAGACGCCTTCCGCAGTGCTGCTTCTTGATGAGATTGAGAAGGCCCATGCGGATATTTACAACGTTCTTTTGCAGGTGATGGACTATGCCACCCTCACCGATAATCAGGGCCGCAAAGCCGATTTCAGAAATGTAATAATCATCATGACTTCCAATGCGGGAGCCAATCGCCTTGGCAAGAGCGGTATCGGTTTTTACAGCGAGAGTCAGGATTCGTCGACGCTGATGGATGCGGTGAAGCACACCTTCCAACCTGAGTTTAGGAACCGCCTTAACAAAGTGGTGGTGTTCAACAGCATGGACGATGACATGGCAAGTCTTGTGGTGGGCAAAAAACTTGGTGAACTTAAGGCTCAGCTTGCGGCCAAGAAAATTTCTTTTTCCGCTGATAAAAAAGCTAAGGAGCTGGTAAAAAAGAAGGGCGTAAGCCAGGAGTTCGGCGCAAGAGAGATAGACAGAGTTGTGAGAAATGAGATCAAGCCTCTGTTTGTGGATGAGATGCTGTTCGGAAAGCTTAAGGACGGCGGGAAATTGTCGCTGACGGTTAAGGACGGGGAATTTGTGATCAAGGTATAAGATTTCCTGAAAAAGGGCAGAAAAAAAGGCGGTGTAGCTTATTCACCAACCGCCGCTACAAGGGGCAACTGAGTTTCAACTGTGAAAGCCTCTGTTGCAACCTTGCCTTCGGGATCTGAAGTACGTTCCTGACTTCCTCCCCCCCACGCTGCAAAAGCGATCATGAAGATCACCATTGCAAAGATCACAAGATTTTGTTTCATAATTTCTCTCCCTCAATAGAAATCACAAACATCACATGGACTATATTAACACAGTAGCGTTGAAATAATAATTAAAAAACTATTAAATAAACTGAATTAAAATTTTTATAGAAAGAAGGAAACGATAATGAGTTACGAAATTAACGAGAAAAGATTTTTGAAGGAGCTTGAAGCTGAGATGGCTATTGACTCTGTTACGGGGCAGTACCATGAGCTTCAGGATTATCTTCTTAAGGAAATAGAAGGACTTGGCTTTAAGACCTGGACTTTGCATAAGGGCGGCATCATGGTTGAAGCAGGCGGTGAGGGCAACCCTCTTTTGGTGACAGCTCACGGCGATACGATCGGACTCATGGTTCGCCACATCAATTCAGACGGAACTATCAAGGTGTATAAGGTTGGCGGACTGTACGCTTTCCACACAGAGCGTGAGAATGTGCGCATTCACACCCGCTCAGGCAAGGTCATCACAGGCTGTGTTCAGAGAAAGAATGCTTCGGTTCATGTAACTGAGGATGAGCTTAGGAAAGAGGTTCCGGATTTTGACACCAATTCTTTTGTAGTATTGGATGAAGATGTAAATAGCGCTGAGGACGTAAGGGCTCTTGGAATTGAGGTTGGCGACTATGTTGCCTTAGAGCCCAGGTTCACAGTGGCTAATGGATATATCAAGTCACATTTCATTGATGACAAGGCTCTTGTGGCAGTTCTTATGGAGCTTCTTCATGACATCAAGGACGGTAAGGTCAAACTGGGAAGAAAAGTATATATCTACATTTCCTTCTATGAAGAGATCGGACACGGCGGATCCACAGTGCCCGAGGATGTTAAGGATTACCTTGCCGTTGACATCGCCTGCATCGGACCCGAGCAGACCAGCAGCGAGAAGAAGGTTACCATTTTCTGTCAGGACAGCCGCTTTCCTTACAATATCGATATGAGAAACGAGCTGGAGGACGCCGCAGCCAAGGCAGGTGCTGACTATGTTCGCGACAGCTTCACACCCCACTACGGAACAGATGCTGATCCGGCACTGGTAGCAGGCTTCGATATCCGTCATGGTGCCATCGGCCCCGGCACAAGAGCAAGCCACGGATATGAGAGAACACATATTGATGCGCTGAATAATACTTATAAGGTTCTTGCGCAGTATGTAGCTAAGTAAGTTAGTAGGGGCGGATATACAGCAAAAGGTGAGAATTCAGGTCCGGGACCATGGAGATTATGGCGAAAATCTTGGCGTTATGCTATACTTTGATATGGCTTGCGCCAAGTTTTTTTGTGTTAAAAAAGGAGTTTTTTATGGAAGAGCAGAAGCTTGAATACGAGGGCTATGAGGGCACCGTTTGTTATGATAAGAGCTGCGATTATTACACCGGGGAGGTTGTGATCGACGGCCGAATTTATACTTATGAAGGGGATACTCTCGAGGAACTTCGGGAGGATTTTGAGGACATCATCGATTCCATGATCGCCTTTGAGGAAATGGGAGACGATGAAGAGGATGACGAGGACTGATGTCCGAGGCAGAAGTATTATATAGTTTCAGGAGTGAGAGAAGTTGGATAAAAAAGTTTTAGGGGACGCCTTACAGGCATTTCTTAAGTATGTGCTGCCTTTTCTTGTGGCGTATATACTTAATTTATTAATGAATAAGTTTGTTAGCAAGGAGAGGCTTCGCGGTAAGCTTCATCTGATTTTCTTAAAGGGCATTATCATGGCTCTTTTCTGGGTTGTGGCAGCGCTGACAGCCCTTAGCGGAATTCCCGCATTTTCCAAAACCTGGGAGACGGCGATAGCTTCATCGGGAATCGCTGCTGTGGTGCTGGGTCTTGCAGCTCAGTCCACACTGGCAAATGTGTTTTCCGGAATCGCGTTGTCTGCATCAAGGTCAAGGCCTTTTGACATCGGGGACAGGGTTAAGATCGACTCTTTTGACCCGGGATATGTTGAAAATATCACATTGAGACATACGGTTGTAAAGACTTATCAGAACGAGACACTGTACATTCCCAACTCCACTGTGGGAAGTTCGGTTATTGTTAACTATACTCAGGAGAGGTCTTTTTCCTATCCCATCGAGGTATCTGTGGCTTATGGAACAGATATGGAGAAGGCCATGGGAATTATGGCGGAGGCAATTGATTCTCATCCGATGCACTACGGACCACGTCCTACGGTGCTGTGCAGGAGCTGCGATGACAGCGGTGTGACGCTTAGGGCGCTGGTTACCACCAGGGATTACAAGGATAACCCGGTGACCTGCTCAGACTGCAGGGTTGAGGTTATGAAGAGGTTTGCTGAGGCGGGAATCGAGATACCTTATAACAAGCTGGTTGTTTATCAGGGAAGAGAGTGATTTTTTTCGTTAAAAAATAATTATAAATTGGGGGAAGTATGTAATGGGAAAACTGTATTTCAGATACGGAGCAATGGGGAGTTCCAAGACGGCGAATGCGCTGATGGTGCGCTACAATTATCTTGAGAAGGGGCAGAACGCGATCCTTCTTAAGCCCAAGACCGAGGACAGAGACGGCGAGAAAGTGGTTAAGTCCAGGATCGGACTGGGTGCTGAGTGCATTTTTGTGGAGGATTTTCTTGAGGAAGTGGTGAACGAATGGTTTACCAAAAAGTCCGACGGGTGGAAGAAGCTTGACTGCGTTATCGTGGATGAGGCTCAGTTCCTGACAGAGGAGCAGGTGGACCTATTGGCAGAGGTTGTGGATAAGTACGATCTTCCGGTTATCTGCTACGGGCTTCGCACGGATTTTACCAGTCATTTGTTTACGGGCTCCAAGCGTCTTATGGAGATCGCCAACTACATCGAGGAAGTTCCAACGGTGTGCTGGTGCGGCAGAAGAGCCCATTTCAATGCCAGAGTTCATGACGGCAAGATCGTCAGAAGCGGCGAGCAGATCATGATGGGCGGCAACGAGTCTTATGTTTCTGTGTGCAGGAGGCATTTCCTGTCTGGGGAAGTTACCGGCAACAGGGAAAGAGATATTGAAGAAAATTGATGAATTCAAAAAGTGGACCAGGGGACGGTTCCAATGCCATTTAGATAAGGTACCCCCTGGTCCACTATCAATTGTGAACTAATCTTGTCCTAGTAATTCTGTCTCATCATCCATTATAATATCTTTGAAAAGCCTTCCTCCAATCACAGTACTATTAAGAACCTCATCCATATTTGCGTATTCTCCCAGTAGATCATACTCTCTGCTATCATTATTTAGAAATTCTCTTTTTCTGTATAATCCAAATGCCAATTCTCTACCATCAGGAAGAGTATTTTTAGCTTCATACATTGATCCGGAATGAAAACGGTATTCCACACCATCATAGTTAAAATCAAGCCCACAGGCCCAAGGTATCCGGCTGGAAATGTGCAGTTCTTGGTCGAGGATGATGATTTTCAAAACGAAGAAAACAGCAAAGGCCGATTGCTCTGAGCGGAGTCGAAATGAGGTCTTTGCTGTTTTATGAGTCTTAGAAAATCACACCGCAGACGACAACAAGCATTTCCAAACGGATACCTTGGGCCTGGGCGTAATTAAGGGGGATTACACTTTAATCCTTGACTTCAATGCGGATGGGCTCGTCCTTCTGTTCTACGGCTTCTTTCTTGGGAAGGCTGACGGTCAGGACACCGTTCTTGTACTGAGCGATGATATCCTCAGGCTTAAGTCCCTCTACACGGAAGGATCTCTGATAAGAAGAGCTTCTTCTCTCTCTGCGGATGTACTTGCCCTGTTCATCCTTCTCATCCTTGTTCTCATTGTGAGAAGCGCTGATGGTAAGAACGTCATCTTTAAGATCAATCTTGATATCTTCCTTATTGAATCCGGGGAGCTCAGCCTCCAGCTGATATCCGTTCTCCTTCTCAATGACATCGGTCTTCATAAGTCCGGTCATATTGTCAAACTGCCTGTTGCAGTTCCTGTAAGGTCTCTCCTCACCGAACATTCCATTAAAGAAATTGTCCATCTCATCGAATACGTCATTGTTACTCCAAAGCATAGGCATCAACATAAGTCCTCACTCCTTTTCTATAGTAAATTTTGAATAATTAGCACTCTCGTTAGTTGGCTGCTAATTTCTTGTTACAAGTATGTTATAGAACAAGTAGCACAAAATGTCAACACATTAATTTCTAAAGAATTTATAAACTATATTTGAGTTATACAATAAACAGGGGGAGTAAAACAAAAGACGCAGCCGTGTGGGTGGCTGCGTCTTCCGTGCTATGAAAAAGTATCTGTGTGGGATCGAAAGAAATGTGTGGGTGTTCCTCTCGATGTATTTATACTAATTCTGTAACTTAAAAATAACCTTAAAGTTCCTGAGCAAAATGTGTTTTTTCTGTGATTTCCCAAAGGGACCCGCTTGTCAGACAGGTAGTACTGTGATATATTATATGTAGTAATCAAAACTACATGAAATGAATTCGAAAACTATTTTAGTCAATCCG
Organism: Butyrivibrio sp. DSM 10294; assembly: GCF_028539135.1. Lineage (NCBI taxonomy): Bacteria > Bacillati > Bacillota > Clostridia > Lachnospirales > Lachnospiraceae > Butyrivibrio > Butyrivibrio sp. DSM 10294. Next base: position 56,966 of record NZ_JANSWL010000073.1, read on the forward strand.
ATTTCATATCCATATATAGGAGGGGCCTATGAACAGCAGAGAACTTAAGGAATATTTCAAAGAGCATCTTGTACCATCCAAGCTTTACAAGATCGGTGGACATCACAAGAACAGAATCTGCCTCGACAAGACAGAGAGCGGCTGGCAGGTCTTTTTCCAGGATAAAAAAGAGAAGATTGGAGTAATGAACTTCGTTGACGAAGCCTCCGCCTGCAACTCCATGAAGGACGAGCTTCGCAAGCTCATGGAACAGCTTTACGGAATCACATGGGCTCCTGCTAAGTAATATACGGGCACTAATTTAATACATGTAATTACAGCCGGTTGATTTAGGTCAGCCGGCTTTTTTTGTGATTGCCGCTTAGAGCTTATCGTAATGCTCGGTTTGATGAGCTTTATAAATGTCCACAGCAGACCACCCCTCCACCGTCCCCCTCCCCGCACCTCTCCCGGTTTCCCCGTTCTCCTATCGATAAAAAGTCAGAATATTTAGTCTTTGTCTTCCGGGGTAAAGTACAAAGTCCCCCTGCCGATATAATATGTAGCTAGCGGGATTCACTTCTTTTGTCTCCCAAGCAGGAAAAGTGAACTCCTCCACTAGGATGCGCATGTTATGCCTCATCCCATAGCTTTTCGCGTCCTCTTTTTTACCAAAAAAAGGAGGCTTAATGAGGATTGCACAAAGTAATGTAAATCTTGTATCTTCTCATAAATACTATGAGGAGAATCTTGTGTCGGTTCAGACCGGCGTTCTTTCCAGAGATAGCTTTCTGGACTCGCTGAAGGAGCAGGAAAAAAAGAGCTACGATACCCTGGAGCTGACCGGCTCCGAGGGCGATGGAGAGATGGTAAGGAGCGAGGATTATACTGCCCTAAAGCCTGCAAAGAGCCAGTATCTGACGCCTCAGGAGGACAGCTTGCAAAAACAGATCGCAGAGCTGCGGTCCACGCTCCTTGATAAAATCCTGAAACTCCTTCGGCTCCTTGGAGGAGAGGATCAAAGCAGTCACTACAAAGGTCTCATAGATCAGACATCTCAGATGCTTACAAATAACAATTTTGTGAAAGTGACACAGATAACAGCCAGCCATATCGAGGAGGAATCCACCACTTTCAGCGGACAGGGAACAGCCCTCACCGAAGATGGGAGAGTGATTGATTTCGGGGTTAGTTTTTCCATGTCTTCCAGATTTATGGAATATGCGTCGATGGATATTGCTTCGGCTGTGGGATTTATCGATCCTCTCGTTGTCAATGTGGGCAGCGACATCACCAGCATCAGCGACCAGCATTTTTACTTCGACCTTGACTGCGACGGCACCAAGGACAACATCGCCAGCCTCGGTGCAGGTTCCGGGTTCCTTGCCTATGACAAAAACGGCGACGGTATAATCGGCGACGGATCAGAACTATTTGGCACCAGAAGCGGCAACGGCTTCAAGGACCTTGCAGTCTATGACAAGGACAATAACGGTTGGATTGACGAAAATGATGAGATCTACGAGAAGCTCAGCATATGGCTTAGAAATGAAGATGGAACAGATTCACTTCTTTCCCTGAAAGAAGCAGATGTAGGCGCCATCTATCTCGGCAGCGCCTCCACAGAATTCACCCACCGCGGCATGGATTTTGGCATATCCGCCATGACCCGCTCCAGCGGCCTCTTCCTCAAGGAAAGCGGCGGCGTCGGCACCGTCCAGCAAATCGATCTTGCCGCTTTGTGAACATTCTGTGATTGGGGTCTGACCCCAAATTAATATTTAATCAAATATTACGCAGGGAAATTATCATCTCTGCAGTTTCTAACATGTTGGTGCCGGAGTCCATGGCGCATTTTTGGAGGTATTTGTGGGCTTCCGGCTCCGTCATGTGATGACGGTCCATGAGAATCTCCTTGGCTGCAGCGATGGTCTTTTTGTCCTCATCGCTGCGGGCAAGGCGCTTTTCTTTTGCCTTTTTGCGCTTTCTTGCAACGCCCTCCAGCATCAGCTCAAGGGTGGAAAAAAGGTCTGATTTTTTGATCGGTGTGGGTAAGTATACGAGATTATCGGAGGTGAAGTCAGGGGCCTTGTCGGGACCTGCTATCATCAGCATCTGAAAATAGCCGGGAAGATCCTCGGCAAGCTCGGAGTAGAGCATGTCACTTAAGCGGTAGCCACATATAATGACACCGCTTCCAAGATCCTCCATGGCGGACAGCGCCTGTACACCTGACGTGCAGGTTTTCACGGAATCATATCCGCCACGGCTCAATATGCTTTTGAAATTCATAACGTCTGCCTGTTTGGCAAAAGCAACGATAATGTTCACTAAATAGCGCCCCTGACTAATTTACTGTTTAGAAAATATTAAGGTATTTATTTATTTCCCACTGGGTTACGCAAGTGCGGAAATCCTTCCACTCAGCCTTTTTGGCCTCAAGGAACTTGGTATAGATGGGATCACCCAGAATCTCTTTTACAAAAGGATCCTCAGAGTAAGCGCGGATGGCTTCTCCCAGGGTCAGAGGGAGTGTGTCGGGCTCGTTCTTCTGAGCGGACAGCTCCGGTGGAGGAGTCATTTTTTTCTCAATGCCTTCCATACCAGCGGCCAGAATAAGGGCCAGGGCAAGGTAAGGATTGCAGGTGGCATCGGGGTTTCTGATCTCAATCTTGGTACCGCCGGCGCGCCTTGCAGGAATCCTGATGAGAGCACCTCTGTTGGATGATGCTGAGGACCAGGATACATTTACCGGGGCGTCAAATCCCGGAACCAGACGCTTGTAGGAGTTGACAATGGGGTTGGTAACCAAAGTCATGCCTTTGACGTGGGCCAGAACACCTGCGATAAAGGAAAGAGCTGTATCGGAGAGTTCTGAAGTACCGTCTTTTATAAAAAGATTATTGCCGGCATTGTCTTCTGCAATGATATTGAGATGCATTCCTGAGCCGCTGATACCCTCTGCGGGCTTAGGCATAAAGGTGGCATAAAGGCCATGCTTCTTGGCGATAGTCTTAACGGCCATTCGGAAAGTCATGACCATATCTGCGCTCTTTTCCGCCTCGGTCTCTTTGAAATCAATCTCATGCTGCGCAGGGGCAATCTCGTGATGAGAGGATGAGATGTCAAAACCCATTTCCTCAAGATTAAGAATGATATCACGTCTTACGTTTTCGCCCTGATCTGCAGGAGCTACGTCAAAGTAGCTGGCCTTCTCATGAGTCTTGGTGGTAGGCTGGCCGTCATCGTCATAGTCAAAAAGGAAAAACTCCGGCTCGGGATTAACTTTGAAGTTGATGCCCATCTTTTTGGCCTTCTCCGTTACGATCCTAAGGATGTTTCTGGAATCACCAAGGAAAGGCTTGCCGTCTGATGTATACACGTTGCAGAACATTCTGGCTACTTTGCCGGACTGGGGACGCCAGGGATAGATGTCAAAGCTGTCGAGATCCGGGTAGAGATACATGTCGCTCTCATCGCTTCTGGTGAAGCCTTCGACAAAGACACCGTCAAACATGCACTCGTTGTTAAGGGCGCTCTCAAGCTGGCTTGCAGCAATCGCAATGTTCTTCGGAACACCGAAAATGTCGCAAAACTGCAACCTGATAAAAGCCACGTCTTCCTCCTCGACGATGCGGTAGATATCCTCTTTTGTGTACTTGCTCATTTTTACCTCCGTGGGAATTTATTTGAACATTGATGTTGTGTTGATAATTTTGAAAAAAAGGACGCAGAAACAAGAACAGTTAGTTCTGCTTCGGCGCCCTTGCCTATTCGCTCATATTCTTTTTACATACTATACAGTTTGCCTGCAAATGTCAATGTTCAGACCTTCTTGGAAAATTTTTTTACAAAGAATCCAAACACATTGCGGACAAGCGGACCTGCAAAGAAAATCTGCCGGCACAGTGCCATAGGGAAATTCACTCTGCTGCGTTGATATGCTCTCTGTTAGCCAGAACCAGCGGAATCAGCGTCATCAGAAGAATAAACACGCCGGCAAGAAACAGCGTATTTGTTGGCAGGTACTCCGTGAAGCCGTATTCATCCACGAATTCGCCGCTGGTCTTGATGATCGGATTGGAGATAAGAGGCGCAACAACCATTGGAATCAGCACGTAGAAGATGATGCGTATCCCTTCGAACTGTCCTCTTGCATCCTCAGGGTACAGGCGCTTGGACCATACAGTGATGGTTTGCAGGAAAAGAATATAGCCGATGCCCACAAACAGCACTCCGGCCAGAAGGTGCGGATTCCAGATAGTGGACGGATTAACATTTGACGGTGATACGAAAAGCCCGATGATAAAAAGGCCAACTGAATTAAGAAGGATTGCCACCAGGATCAGAAGAGAGGACCTGTCGTCGCGGATAAGTTTGATGGCAGGGATTGTGGTGAACATGGCAAGAAGAAGGCCTACACCCTCGATAAGGCCCATCATTTCTGCGGTGAAGCCCAGATAGTAGATCATGAAATTACCAAGGTGTGAAAAATAAACGTTGAAGGATATGAAGTACACCGCCAGCATCAGGTTGACGAAGACTAGTTCACGGTGCTGAAGGTACTCTTTTAGATTAAATATGGAAATGAACTGATTTGCGAAAGAACCTTTTTTGGATGGCCTAAGGCTCACGGAGTCTTTCATGCCAAAAAGAGAAATCAGGCCAAGTGCGATAACAAGCAGTCCTATAACGACAAAGAGTCTCATGTAATTATCGTCGGAGCCTACAAGGAATCCGCCCAGGACAGTTCCTGCGATGGTGCCGATCACAGGCTGGACAGCCAACGCAGCTCCGAGGGATCCGGAATTTTTTTCATTCATGTGGTCGTTGATCCAGGCGTTAAAACCTATATCATTTCCCATTGAACCAAAGAAGCTCATGATGGCGTCGGCAGCGATTACAGCAAAAGCAACGCCGATAAGAGCAGCTTCGTCACCGCTTTTGTGTTTCAGGAACTGAGTGGTTCCGAAGAGGATGGTAAACACACCCCACAGGATATAGCCGATGGCTACGAGGCTTTTTCTGTTTCCCTTTCTGTCAGAAACGCAGCCAAAAAGAAATGTTGAGATTGTGGTTGCCGTTGCGGAAATCGCCAGCATCCATGAGATTATCGTCGGATCTTTGGCAATCTTGGCATATACGAAGGTGTTAAACCACTGATTTTCCATATTCCAGCACAGCTGCCCGGCAAGGCCAAGGAGCCATACCAGCGACCAGAATCCAAGCGTGTTCCTGCTTACGTTTTTACTCATCGGAATCCCCTCCCAATACTATTCATACATATATCATACTATATGAAAGGATAAATGTGTCCAAATTGTGATTGGGGTCTGACCCCAATTTTGGATAAAAAAAATCAATAAAAAGAGGTTGACAGAGATTCACAACAGGAATAATATGTAAAACATAAATTGTATACAGGAATACAAATTAAGTCGACAATGGCGTTGACGGAAGGCTCGAAACGAGCATTCTGTCAGCGCTTTTTCAGTTTATAGAGATTGTATACAGGCTGTACAATTCAGGAGGTAAATATGTGTTCAATATTAGGAACCACTTCCAAGACAATTTCACAAGAAGAACTTAAGCCTTACTTCGACAGAACCATCCCGAGAGGACCGGATATGTCCAAGCTCATTGAGACCCCCATCGGTTACCTGGGATTCCACAGGCTGGCGATCATGGGACTTCATCCCGAGGGAATGCAGCCATTTGAGCTGGATGGAAACATAGCCGTATGTAACGGCGAGATCTACGGCTTCCGCCAGATGAAAAAAGAACTTCAGGAGAAGGGCTACAGCTTCATAAGCGATTCTGACTGTGAAGTTATCCTTCCTCTTTATAAGGAACACGGAACAAAAATGTTCCCGATGCTGGGGTCGGAATTCGCGGTTATCCTATACGACAGCGAGAAGGAGACACTTATCGCAGGCCGCGATCCCATGGGAATCAGACCTCTCTTTTACGGACATGATAAGAGCGGAGCGATAATGTTTGCTTCAGAGGCCTGCAACCTTGAAGGCCTGTGCAAAGAAATAAAGCCTTTCCCGCCCGGACATTATTACCTGAGGGGCCACTTCCACAAGTTCGAGGAACTGACAGAGCTTAAGTCAACGCTCTACTGGAGAGATGCAGACTTCGAGCCCAAGGATAGAGAGTCGTTGTACTCAACCTCAGATGTGGAGACAGCCTGCAAGGGCATCAGAGAGAGATTCATGAAGTCGGTCAAGGACAGAATGGACGCAGACGCTCCTCTGGGATTTCTTTTATCAGGCGGACTTGATTCCAGCCTTGTATGTGCCATCAGCCAGAGACTTCTTGATATTGAGGCCAGAAAGACCGGACAAAAGGCCAAAAGAATTCGAACCTTCGCCATCGGAATGGAGAAGGACGCCATCGATCTTAAGTATGCAAAAGAGGTTGCAGATTTCATAGGAAGCGATCACACCGAAGTCTTCATGACACCGGATGAGGTTATCAGAGAACTTCCTAATGTAATTAAGCTTCTTGGAACCTGGGATATAACAACGATAAGAGCCAGCATGGGCATGTACCTTTGCTGCAAGGCCATCCATGAGACCACAGATGTGAGAGTTCTCATGACCGGCGAGATCTCAGATGAGCTCTTTGGTTACAAGTACACCGACTTTGCACCGGATGCCGAGGCTTTCCAGCAGGAGGCAAAAAAGAGAGTTGATGAGCTCTACATGTACGATGTGCTTCGCGCCGACAGATGCATAAGCGCCAACAGCCTTGAAGCAAGAGTTCCCTTCGGAGATGTTTCTTTTGTCAAATATGTAATGAGCATCGATCCGGAGATTAAGATGAATAAGTACGACATGGGCAAATATCTGCTGAGACATGCCTTTGAAAAAGATAATCTTCTTCCGGAGAACATCCTCTGGAGACAAAAAGCAGCTTTTTCCGATGCCGTAGGACACAGCATGGTAGACGACCTGAAGGCCTTCGCAGAAGCCAAGTACACCGATGAGGAGTTCGAGACAAGAAGAAAGAGATATGACTACTGCACACCGTTTACCAAGGAAAGTCTTCTCTACAGAGAGATCTTCGAGGAGTTCTATCCCGGACAGGCACCGATGATCAAGGATTTCTGGATGCCCAACAAAGAGTGGGAGGGCTGCAATGTCAACGATCCTTCCGCCAGAGTTCTTTCCAACTACGGCGATTCAGGTGCACAGCTTGAGGCAGTTGAAGAAAAGAGCCAGTTAACCAAGGCAGTATGAATTAAATAAAATAGTATCAGTCAATGGGGACTGTTTTCACCGGTACAAAAATGGGTGCCGGGTGAAGACGGTCCCTGTTTTAATAAAATACGGAGGAGAAAAATATGAAAACAGAAGCAACACATTTACCAGAATTGTTTGGCAGCTATGTTTTTAACGAGGAAACAATGAAAGAGCGCCTTTCATCCGCTTCCTTCAAGGAGTGGAAGAAATGTATCACAGACGGTACACCACTTGAGCTCACAACTGCAAATGAGATTGCGGAATCCATGAAGCAGTGGGCAATCGAGAAGGGCGCAACACACTATACACACTGGTTCCAGCCCATGACAGGAGTTACAGCCGAGAAGCACGACAGCTTCATCGATCCTGTTGGCGGCGGCAAGATCATGATGGACTTCTCCGGCAAAGAGCTGGTAAGAGGTGAGCCCGATGCATCAAGCTTCCCTTCAGGCGGCCTTCGTGCTACCTTCGAGGCAAGAGGCTATACAGCTTGGGATCCCACAGCTTTTGCCTTCGTAAAAGATAATTCACTTTACATCCCTACAATTTTCCTTTCCTATTCAGGTGAGGCCCTTGATAAAAAGACTCCGCTCCTTCGTTCTATGGACGCTGTAAGCAAGCAGTCAATCAGAATCTTAAGGCTCTTCGGAGACACAGAGACCAAGCGTGTCACAGCACAGTGCGGTCCCGAGCAGGAGTATTTCCTTGTGGACAAGGCTCTTTACAAGCAGCGTGAAGACCTGATCATGACAGGAAGAACTCTTTTCGGAAACAAGCCTCCCAAGGGGCAGGAGCTTGAGGATCACTACTTCGGAGCTATCAAGCCCAGGGTTGCAGCTTACATGGAGGATCTCGACAACGAGCTCTGGAAGCTTGGCGTTCTGTCAAAGACCAAGCACAACGAGGTTGCTCCCGCACAGCACGAGATGGCGCCTGTTTACTCAGATGCCAACACAGCTTCCGATTCCAACCAGATTGCAATGGACATCATGAAAAAAGTTGCAGACAGACATAACTTCGTTTGCCTCCTTCATGAGAAGCCTTTTGCAGGAGTTAACGGCTCCGGTAAGCACGACAACTGGTCCATCGGAACAGATACAGGTAAGAACCTTCTTAAACCCGGCAGCACACCAAGCCAGAACGCACAGTTCCTTCTTTTCCTGGCTGCCTTTGTAAAAGGTGTGGATGAATATCAGGATACCTTAAGATGCACAGTTGCATCCGCAGGAAACGATCACAGACTCGGCGCGCAGGAAGCACCGCCTGCAATTATTTCTATTTTCCTTGGTGATGAGCTTGAAGCGGTGGTTGAATCAATCATCGAAGGCAAGCCCTACAAGGATGGTGGCAAGAAAAAGATCCAGATCGGAATTGACGTACTTCCTTCAATTCCTCAGGACAACACAGACAGAAACAGAACATCACCCATGGCCTTCACCGGCAATAAGTTTGAGTTCCGTATGCTTGGTTCATCCCAGTCAATCTCAGGTCCCAACATCGCCCTGAACACTATCATGGCTGAGGAGCTCAAGCAGTTCGCGGATAAGCTTGAGAAGTCCAAGAACTTCCAGGAAGATCTTCAGAAGCTCATCAAGAAGACTTTTACAGATCACAGAAGAATCATCTTCAACGGAAACGGATATGATGCATCATGGGTTACAGAGGCTAAGAAGCGCGGGCTTTCAAACCTTATATCAACAGCTGATGCGCTTCCTCACTACAACGACAAGAAGGCAGTTGACCTCTATGTGGGCAACGGCGTTTACACCAAGGGTGAGGTTGAGGCGAGAGCGCTTATCCATGCTGAGACCTACAATGCCAAGATCGCAATCGAGGCTAACACAATGCTGGATATGATCCGCAGACAGATCCTTCCTGCAGTATCATCCTACGCCGCAGAGCTTTGCGACCGTATGGCAACCCTCAAGGCAGCAGGCTGCGTAACAGCTTACGAGACAGATACTTCAAAAGAGGTTGCAGTTCTCACCGATGCTCTTATGAAGCAGTGCCAGAAGCTTGCTAAGGACATGGACAAGGTTCCCGAGGATCCTTGGAAGGCCCTTGCATACTATCACAAGACAATCATTGCAGATATGGACGCAGCAAGAAAGTCAGCTGATGCGTTAGAGCTTCTTGTGGATGAGCAGTATTGGCCATTCCCTGTATACTCAGATCTGTTGTTCTCTGAGTAATAAAGTTTATTGGTAGCTAAATAGTGGGGCCTGTCCCCATCAACAAACTGTGAACAACACAGTCTGCCGGTAATATAAGTAGTTCACAATTTGTTAATGGGGACAGGCCCCACAGATATGTTAATGGGGACAGGCCCCACAAATAATGAGGAGTAAGGAAAAATGATAAGTGACCAGAAGGGGCAGATGCTTAGCCCAATCCTATATAACGACAATATAGAGCACGACGCCTGCGGTATCGGCGCTGTGGTCAACATCGACGGACATGCTGATTATAAGGTCCTAGACGATGCGCTTTCCATCGTGGAAAAGCTTGAACACAGAGCAGGAAAAGATGCCAGCGGCAAAGTCGGAGACGGTGTAGGCATCCTCCTTCAGATCTCACATGCATTTTTCTCCAAGGCCGCAAGGCGCTGCGGAATTTCCCTCAAGGGCAGCAGAGATTACGGAATCGGTATGTTCTTTTTTCCTCAGGACGAGCTTAAGAGAACCTTTGCCAAAAGAATGTTTGAAGTGATCTGCGAAAAGAACGGCCTTAAGTTCCTTGGCTGGAGAGAAGTGCCCACACATCCAGAGATTCTGGGAGACCTGGCAAGGGATTGCATGCCCTATATCTGCCAGTGCTTCATCGAAAGACCTGAGAATGTGGAGAGAGGCCTTGATTTCGACAGAAAGCTCTATGTCTGCAGAAGAGAGTTCGAGCAGAGCTCAGAGGACACTTATATCACCTCTTTATCCTCAAGAACCATCGTTTACAAAGGAATGTTCCTTGTTAAGCAACTCAGAGCCTTCTACGAGGACCTTCAGAGCGCTGATTACAAGACTTCCATCGCCATGGTTCACTCAAGATTTTCAACAAATACAACTCCCAGCTGGGAGAGAGCCCATCCCTACAGGATGATCGCCCACAACGGCGAGATCAATACAATCAGAGGTAACATCGACAGAATGCTGGCCAGAGAAGAAACAATCGTCTCTCCCATCATGAGCGATGAGGACACCGACAAGATTTTCCCTGTTGTGAACAAGAGCGGCTCTGACTCCGCAATGCTGGATAATACCCTTGAATTCATGTACATGAACGGCATCGACATGCCGCTGGCTGTAATGATGACTATTCCCGAGCCCTGGAAGCACAACCATTTCATGGAGGAGAGTAAAAAAGATTTCTATCATTACTACGCAACCATGATGGAGCCCTGGGACGGCCCCGCAGCCATTATTTTCTCAGACGGTGATATCCTTGGAGCGACTCTGGACAGAAATGGCCTGAGGCCCTCCAGATACTACATAACCGACGACAACAGACTGATCTTGTCCTCTGAGGTTGGCGTACTTGACATTGAATCCTCCCATATAGTGAAAAAATCGAGACTCCAGCCCGGCAAGATCCTACTTGTCGACACACAGCAAAAGAGAATCATCTCCGATGAGGAGTGCAAAAACTACTACGCAGCCCGCCAGCCCTACGGCGAGTGGATTGATGGAAATCTCCTTCACCTTGGCGAGCTGACCATACCCAACAAAAAGATCCCGACCCACACTCAGGAGATGAGAGATAAGCTCTACAAAGCCTTTGGCTACACCTATGAGGACGTCAAGACCGGCATCCTTCCCATGGCCATGAACGGCGTAGAGGCCACAGCCTCCATGGGACACGATGTTCCTCTGGCAGTTCTGTCGGAGAAGCATCAGCCGCTGTTTTACTATTTCAAACAGCTTTTTGCCCAGGTAACCAATCCTCCGATTGACTCCCTCAGAGAAGAGATCGTCACAGACACCACGGTTTACATCGGCTCCGACGGTAACCTTCTTCAGGAAAAAGGCGAAAACTGCAGAGTTTTGGAGGTCAACAACCCTATTCTTACAGGCGTTGACCTTATGAAGATAAGAAGTCTTGACCAGCCCGGTTTCAAGAGCGAAGTCATTTCACTTCTTTATTATAAGAACACATCCCTTAAAAAAGCTCTCGAGCAGCTCTCCATCAGCGTTGACAGAGCCTATGCAAAGGGAAGCAACATAATCATTCTCTCCGACAGAGGAATCGATGAAAACCACGTGGCAATCCCGTCACTCCTTGCGGTTTCCTCAGTGGAGCAGCACCTTGTAAGGACCAAGAAGAGAACCGCCGTTTCCATAATCCTTGAGAGCGGCGAGCCAAGGGATGTTCATCAGATGGCTACAATCCTTGGTTTTGGTGCAAGAGCAATCAACCCGTATCTGGCTCACGAGTGTATTGCCGAGCTCATAGATATCGGAATTTTGGACAAGGACTATCACACAGCTATCAAGGATTACAACTTCGCAATCCTTCACGGAATCGTTAAGACTGCGGCAAAAATGGGTATTTCAACCCTTCAGTCCTACCAGTCAGCAAGGATCTTTGAGGCCATCGGTCTTTCAAAGGAAGTGATAGATAACTATTTTACCGGAACCGTAAGCCGTATCGGCGGTATCGGAATCGAGGAGATTGAGGAAGGCATCAAGTTCAGACATGATCACGCCTTCGATCCTCTGGGACTTTCAACAGATACAACCCTGGACAGCACAGGCTTCCACAAGCTTAGAAGCGGCGATGACAAAGAGGACCACCTTTACAATCCTCAGACCATAATCGCACTGCAGCAGGCCTGCCAGAGCGGAAACTACGACAGATTCAAGGAATACACCGCAATGGTGGACGACGACAGACCGCACACCTTGAGAGGCCTTCTGGAATTTGTACCTAAGAAAAAAGAGATTCCGCTGGACCAGGTAGAACCCGCCTCCGAGATCGTAAAGAGATTCAACACCGGCGCCATGAGCTACGGCTCAATCTCACAGGAAGCCCACGAGACAATGGCAATCGCCATGAACACTCTGGGGGCAAAATCCAATACCGGTGAGGGCGGTGAGAATCCGGAGAGATTCGGAACCATCAGAAATTCAGCAATCAAGCAGGTTGCCTCAGGAAGATTCGGCGTTTCCAGCCAGTATCTTCTGAGCGCACAGGAAATTCAGATTAAGATGGCCCAGGGCGCTAAGCCCGGTGAGGGCGGACATCTTCCGGGCAAGAAGGTATACCCATGGGTTGCCAAAACAAGATTTTCCACACCGGGAGTATCACTGATATCACCTCCGCCTCATCACGATATTTACTCCATCGAGGATCTGGCGCAGCTCATATATGACCTTAAGAACGCCAACAGAAAGGCAAGAATATCCGTCAAGCTGGTTTCAGAAGCAGGCGTAGGAACTATCGCGGCAGGTGTTGCCAAGGCAGGAGCCCAGGTAATCCTGGTATCCGGCTATGACGGAGGAACAGGTGCAGCGCCCCACAGCTCCATACACAACGCAGGACTTCCTTGGGAGCTTGGAGTTGCAGAGGCCCACAGAGCACTTATTGAGAGCGGACTTCGAGATCACGTCATTTTGGAAACCGACGGTAAGCTCATGAGCGGCAGAGACGTGGCTATAGCGTGTCTTCTCGGCGCGGAGGAATTTGGTTTTGCCACAGCTCCCCTTGTAACCATGGGATGCATGATGATGAGAGTCTGCAGTCAGGATACATGTCCTTTCGGTATTGCAACCCAGAACGAGGTGCTGAGGAAGCGCTTTAAGGGTAAGCCTGAATATGTTATGAATTTCATGCTCTTTATCGCAGAAGAGATGAGAGAGATCATGGCAAAGCTTGGTTTCAAGACCGTGGATGAGATGGTTGGAAGAACCGACTGCCTTGAGATGAAGGAGAAGCAGATAACCAAGAGAGCTGAGATGGTTAACCTTTCTCAGATCCTTAACAAGGAATATGCGGACGTATCTGCAAAGCACTTTGATCCTAAGCTTTCTTACGACTTTAAGTTAAAAGAGACTGTTGATGAAGCAGTTCTTTTGCCAAAGTTCGAGAAATATATAGAGACCGGCAAGAAGCATGAGGAGTCGGCGGTTGTGACCAGCACCAACAGATCAGTAGGAACCATCATGGGATCTGTGATAACACAGAAGCTTGGAACCGACGTAAAAGACGACACCTTCGTAGTTAACTTCTCAGGCGGTGCGGGACAGTCCTTCGGAGCATTTATTCCTAAGGGAATGACAATGAGGCTCACAGGCGACGCCAACGACGGTCTTGGAAAGGGCTTGTCAGGCGGTAAGATTGTTGTTGTTCCGCCAAAGGATGCGGCTTACAAAGCTTCTGAAAACATCATCATCGGTAACGTTGCACTCTACGGCGCAACCTCAGGAAAAGCCTATATCTGCGGAGTTGCAGGCGAGAGATTCTGCGTAAGAAATTCCGGAGCAACAGCAGTAGTTGAGGGCTGCGGCGACCACGGACTGGAGTATATGACCGGCGGAAGAGCAGTGGTTCTTGGCGGAACAGGCAAGAACTTTGCAGCGGGAATGAGCGGCGGAATCGCCTATGTTCTTGATATGAATCATGACCTTTACAGAAGGATGAACAAAGAGATGGCTTCGATCCAGGAGCTTACCGAGAAATACGACATCGCTGAGCTACGGGACATTCTTGAGGACTACGTAAAGGAAACCGGTTCGGAACTTGGAAAAGAGGTGCTTGATAATTTCGAGGAGTACATACCTCATTTCAAGAGGATAGTTCCTCACGATTACCAGAGAGTTATAAGTGCCATCGGAAAATATGAGGAGCAGGGAATCTCACATGAGAATGCGGTTCTGGAAGCGTTCAACGAGATTACCAAAGGAGCATAAAGATGGGAAAAGCTACAGGTTTTTTGGAATATAAAAGAATTGAAGATAAGATCATTCCTGTGGATGAAAGAATTCTGAATTTCAAGGAATTCCATAACCATCTGGATGCAAAAGAGAGAAAGCTTCAGGGCGCAAGATGCATGAACTGCGGCGTCCCCATGTGTCAGTCGGCAATTAAGCTAAAAGGCATGGTAACGGGATGTCCGCTTCACAACCTGATTCCTGAGTGGAACGATGAGATATATCACGACCACATACAGCATGCGCTTTCAAGGCTTTTAAAGACCAGCAATTTCCCGGAGTTCACCGGACGTGTTTGCCCGGCTCTCTGCGAAAAAGCCTGTGTCTGCGGGATTAACGACGATCCCGTAACGGTTCACAACAACGAGCTGTACATAATCGAGACCGCTTTTAAGGAAGGCTACATGAAGCCCCGTATTCCCAAGGTAAGAAGCGGGAAAAAAGTTGCAGTAATAGGAAGCGGCCCTTCCGGACTGGCAGTGGCAGATCAGTTAAACAGGCGAGGCCACAGCGTTACGGTCTACGAAAGGGAGGACAGAATCGGCGGACTGTTGATGTATGGTATTCCAAATATGAAGCTTCAGAAGGAGATTATTTTCCGAAGACAGAAGCTCATGGAGGAAGAGGGAGTCGTATTCAAGACCGGTGTGAATGTTGGGATTGATATCACTGCTGAGGAGCTGAATGCAAAGTATGATGCCATCGCACTGTGCTGCGGCGCCAAGAAACCAAGGCCCCTTGGAGTCAAGGGATTTGAAGAGGTTAAGGGTGTTCACTACGCAGTGGATTTCCTTAAGTCCACTACCAAGAGCCTTCTGGAGAATGATCTTAAGGATGGAACCTTCATAAGCGCCAAGGACAAGCACGTAGTTGTTGTAGGCGGCGGAGATACCGGAAATGACTGCGTTGGAACCTGCATCAGACATGGCTGCAGATCAATAACCCAGTTGGAGATGATGCCCGCACCTCCCACAGAGAGGCTTGAGAGTAATCCCTGGCCTGAGTGGCCCAAGGTCCTTAAGACCGATTATGGTCAGCAGGAGGTCATCGCCAAGTTTGGTCACGATCCTCGTATCTACGAGACCACGGTAAAAGAGCTGGTTCTTAAAAAGGACAAGCTTTCAGCAATAAAGACTGTTCAGGTGAAATTCGAAAACGGCAAGCTCACCGAGGTGCCCGGCACCGAGAAGGAGATCAAATGCGAGCTTCTCCTCATCGCCGCAGGCTTCGTTGGCTGTCAGGAGTACACCGCAGACGCCTTCAAGGTTAAGCTCACACAAAGGGGAGTTGTGGAGACCGCCCCCGGCGCCTACAAGACCGGCAAAGACAAAGTCTTCACCGCAGGCGATATGCACCGCGGACAGTCCCTCGTGGTCTGGGCCATCGTGGAAGGCAGAGAATGCGCGATGGAGATTGATGAATTTTTAATGGGATACACGAATCTGTGAACATTCTGTGATTGGGGTCTGACCCCAATTCACACAATTTTCACATAATATATTGACAGCAATGGAGCTGTGAGGCTAATAAAAAGTCTTGCAG
Organism: Butyrivibrio sp. DSM 10294; assembly: GCF_028539135.1. Taxonomy (NCBI): domain Bacteria; kingdom Bacillati; phylum Bacillota; class Clostridia; order Lachnospirales; family Lachnospiraceae; genus Butyrivibrio; species Butyrivibrio sp. DSM 10294. The sequence continues at coordinate 72,657 of NZ_JANSWL010000073.1, forward strand.
CTCCTATTTTTATAAATGTTCAACAGCTGTAATTAGCACCATGAGACGTAAGCGGAAGCATCCTGCAGCCGTTCACGTCCGGGAAACCAATTAAATAAACAGGAGGAGTAATGTTATGACAGAAGAAGCGATTAGGAGTTTGGTATCGGAGTCGTCAACGAGTACCGTGTTTGCCATCTGGTTCCTTATAGGAGCCGCACTGGTATTCTGGATGCAGGCAGGATTTGCCATGGTGGAGGCTGGTTTTACCAGAGCCAAGAACACCGGTAATATCCTTATGAAGAATCTTATGGATTTCTGTATCGGAACAGTAATGTTCATTCTTATAGGTTTCTCCCTTTTACTTGGGGAAGATTTAATGGGATTTATCGGCAAGCCCGGTTTTGACATTTTCACAAGCTATGCAAATTTTGATTTTTCAAATTTCGTATTCAACCTGGTATTCTGTGCAACAACAGCAACCATTGTATCAGGAGCTATGGCTGAAAGAACTAAGTTTTTATCCTATTGTATCTATTCAGGCGTGATCTCAGGTCTCATCTACCCAATTGAGGCACACTGGATCTGGGGCGGCGGCTGGCTCTCGCAGATGGGCTTCCATGATTTCGCAGGATCTTGCGCAATCCACATGGTAGGTGGTATCTCAGCCCTCATCGGCGCAGCTCTTCTTGGTCCTCGTATCGGTAAGTTCACTAAGGACAAGGCCGGCAAGATCACAGAAGTTAACGCTTTCCCCGGCAGTAACCTTGCAATCGGTGCCCTTGGCTGCTTCATCCTTTGGTTTGGATGGTATGGCTTCAACGGCGCAGCAGCAACATCAAAGGAGCAGCTTGCTTCAATTTTTCTTACAACAACAGTAGCACCTGCAGTAGCAACCTGTGTAACAATGGTATTTACCTGGATCAAATATGGTAAGCCCGATGTTTCAATGTCACTTAACGCATCTCTTGCAGGCCTTGTAGCTATCACAGCTCCCTGCGATGTAACAGACTGTTTTGGAGCAATCGTTATCGGTGCAGTAGCAGGACTTCTTGTTTGCTTCGGAGTTTGGTTCCTTGATTATGTACTCAGAGTTGATGATCCTGTTGGTGCCGTAGCAGTTCACATGATGAACGGTATCTGGGGAACAATCGCAGTTGGTCTTTTTGCAACACCTACAGCTCCCGGCAACGAGGAGACAGGCGTAGTTGGTCTTTTCTACGGCGGCGGCTTCCACACTCTTGGAATCCAGCTTGTAGGTTTTGTAACAGTAGCAGCATGGACAGCAATCACAATTACAATCGCATTCCTTATCATCAAGGCTACAATCGGCCTTAGAGTAACTGAGGAAGAAGAGATCCTTGGTCTTGACTCCACAGAGCACGGCCTTACATCAGCTTACGCAGGTTTCTCAATCATGGATATTTCAAACACTCTTACAGTTGATGTTAACGAGAACACAGACCTTGGCGAGGATTCCTACGACCTTGCTTCTCAGGCAAAAAAGGATGCTGCAGTACCTGTAACTGTGGAGGCACCCCTTTCACCGGAATTCGATACCGGTATGCACAAGGTTTCCATTATCTGCAAGCTTGCTAAGTTTGATACCCTTAAGAAGACCCTCAACGAGCTGGGCGTAACCGGCATGACCATGACACAGGTTATGGGTTGTGGCGTTCAGAAGGGTTCCACAGAGAAGTATCGTGGTGCGACAGTAGACTCAACGCTCCTTCCGAAGGTTAAGGTTGAGGTTATCGTATCGAAGATTCCTGTACAGAAGGTTATTGATGCGGCAAAGAAGGCGCTTTATACCGGACATATCGGAGATGGCAAGATCTTCGTTTACAATGTTAGCCGCGTTGTTAAGGTACGTACCGGCGAGGAAGGGGTTGCGGCTTTGCAAGATGTAGAATAATACAGTCCGGGGACGGTTCCTCATCCAATATAGTCAAAGACTTACAACAATAAAAATTTCGCCATAACCTTTCGGGGATTATAGGGCATTTCATCTAGTCAGACGGGCTCATTTCGACTTCGCTCAGAGCAATCGCCCGTCTGCCTATCTGAAACGCTCCTAAATCCACCTCGACGTTATAAGGCGAAATTTTTTTGCTGTAAGCCTTTACCTATATTGGATGAGGAACCGTCCCCTTGTCATCCATGCGTTCCCGGATAATTTTTAAAAAAATTCAAAAAATTGTAAAATAACTATAAAGTATTTTAAAATTCATCCGATATATCTATCGTAGCAAGGATTCCCCATAGCGGGAAAACCAGTAACCATCAATAATATAAAGTATTGCCCGGAGTATTTTTCTATTTCATTCTTAAACGAGGGGGAAAAGTTTAAGAAAAAGGCTAAAGTAAATAAGGAATCTTCCGATAAATGAAGTAGAAAACAAAAATTACTCCAGGGAAGGAGGAAAAGATTATGCGAATAGAAGCATACAGTCAGGTCCAGCAGATCTACTCAAACAACAAAGTCAATAAGACCCAGCAGCTTAAGAAGACCAATGATGTCAGGGATACTGTATCATTCTCTTCTATTGGAAAAGATATCCAGGTTGCAAAACAGGCTGTAAGTGAAGCCCCGAATATCAGGGAAGATATCGTAGCTCCGCTCAAAGCTGCTATTAAAAACGGTACTTATGATGTTAGTGGTGAGGCTTTTGCTGACAAATTACTGGCAAAATTCGAAGGCCTCTGATTATAGAGCAGCCACAGACTAAATTACATACAGGAGGATGATTCCAGTGGCAAGTCTTATGGAAAATCTTGTGGATGTCCTTGATAAGGAATGCACAATGTACGAGCAATTACTGGAGTTATCGAGCCGAAAGACCGTCATCATCATAAAAGGCGATCTAGAGGCACTTGCTAAGATCACGGATGAGGAGCAGTACGTGATAGGCAGTATCCAGATGCTGGAGAAACAGCGTGAAACAGCCATGAAGGATATCGCAAACGTACTCAACAAGGATGTTGATTCATTGAAGCTGACCGATCTGATCGTTGTACTGGAAAAAAGACCGGAAGATCAGAAAAATCTGGCAGTGCAGCGGGACAGACTAAGAGGTGTCACCGCAAATGTCAGACGTGTAAACGGCCAGAACCAGGAACTTCTGAAAAGTTCACTGGAGATGGTACAATTCGAGATGAATATCATCCAGGCGTCTAAGAGTGCTCCACAGACGGCAAACTATTCCAGAGCGTTAGACACTACAGGCGATTGTTTAGGTTACACATCGGGCGGGTTTGATGCAAAGCAGTAAAGCAGTACTTTATGAAGAAAGTGCTGCGGATGCATGTAGATAACTCGCTTAGGTAACCGTAGACAATACGGTAGTGTCTTTTTTGTACCCTTTTTTAGGTGCCTGTCCCCATCAACAAACTGTGAACAACACAGTCTGGAGGCAACCTAAGAAGTTCACAATTTGTTAATGGGGACAGGCACCTTGGAGGTAGTTATTATGTCACTAATGGCGAATTTATACGTAGGCTCCTCCGGCCTGCAGGCAACACAGAACGCCCTGAACACCACGGCCCACAACATGGCCAACATGGATACTGACGGCTACACAAGGCAGCAGGTATCCCAGGGAACAAGAGCATATCAGACTCTTGAGAACAGATTCGATTGTATCGCCCCAAAGCAGATCGGAACCGGAGTTAACTACAATAATTGTAAACAGGTAAGAAGCGAATTTCTGGATATTTCCTACAGGAAAGAGACAGGAAGGTCGTCTTTTTATGACGTTTCGGTAAAAGCGCTGGAGGAGATCGAGGATCAGCTTCAGGAGATGGAGGGAACGGAATTCGCCGATGCCCTCAATAACCTGTGGGTTTCGGTGCAGGAGCTGGCCAAGGATCCCTGCTCGGCGGTTAACCAGAGCGCATTGGTGACAAGAGCAAACGAATTTTTGACAAGAGCAAAAAGTGTTTATGAGGGCTTCGTTTCCTACCAGGAAAACCTGGATTCCATAGTAGTGGGAATGGTTGAAGACATCAACTACATCGGAGACCGCATAAGACAGCTCAATGAAGATATAGTAAGCATTGAATCAGGCAGAATGGAGAAGGCCAACGACCTTCGAGATGAGAGAAACCTTCTTCTGGACCAGCTGGGACAGTACGGCAAGATCGAGTATCACGAAGACATCTTCGGAAATGTTATCTGCCTCTTCGAAGGCTCCAGTTTTATCACCACAGATCACGTGAACCACATCGCCTGCGACAACTCATTATCTGAGGAAAAAGGCGGAAGCCCGGCAGGTTACAATACTCCTTACTGGGAGTACGCAGCAGTTACGGAGCTTAAGAGCGACGGCTCAAGACTGGTGATTTCAATTGACGGAGCACACGTTTTTGACCTTGAAACTCCTATCTCAACCTCAATAGATACAGATATCGGCAAGCTCAAATCAGTTCTTCTGGCAAGGGGCGACAGGAACGCCAACTATCATGACATTGTGGAGGACAAGGATTATTACAATGAAAAAATCGCACAGTCGGTAATCATGAACGTTGAGGCCGAGTTCGACCAGATGATCCACAACATCATGGCCAAGATGAATGAGATCCTTGAAAGCGCCGAGAGTAACCCCGGAGTTCTGGACGATTCAAAGGGAATGCCCTCCGACTTCACTCTTTTCACCGTGGCAAATGAAGATGACAAGCTGGTGTACAGGGTAGGCGAGGACAATCCTCCCGGAACAGTTATTACGGGACTTACCATAAAGAATACCCAGATTAATCCGATACTTATACAGGATCCAACTTATTTCACCTTCAGAACCATCGACGGCAATGAAGATACAGCAACGATGACGGCTCTGAAAGAAGCTTTTACAAAAGAGGAATACGTACTTAATCCCAACGTTTCAACAAGAAACAGTTTTATCACCTACTACAACAGCCTTGTTTCCCAGGTGGCCAACTCAGCGGATGTCTACAACTCCATCAAGGAGGCCCAGGAAAAAACAGTATCGGCGGTATCCTCCGCAAGAGAGCAGATCGTAGGCGTATCCAGCGATGAAGAACTGGAATTCATGATCATGTTCCAGAACGCCTACAACGCATCTTCAAGATACATCAACGTAGTAAGTGAAATGCTTGAACATCTGGTATCGACTTTAGGCGCATAAGAACCCTTTTTTACAGGAGAAAGGCTATGAGTACTTCACAATTCTTTGGACTGAATATCGCAGCATCGGGGCTTAGAGCTTCCAACGCAGCCCTGAACACAACAGCGAATAATATCTCCAACGCCAACACCGACGGCTACAGCAGACAGAAGGTAAAACAGGAGGCCAGCGACGCCCTCAGAGTTTTTGCCACCTACGGATGTGCCGGCGCCGGTGTTGATACCATTGCAATAGAGAGAGTCCGGGACAGCTTCTACGATGTGAAGTACAGAAACAACGCACAGCTCCTGGGAGTGGCCAAGCAGAAGAACTACTACAACAGCCTTATCGAGGAGTACCTCAGCGACGATGGGACCAGCGGCTTCTCATCACTTTTTTCCAAAATGGAGGCCTCGCTGGAGTCGGTAATGACCGCTGCGGGAACCACAGAGACCAAGGCTACTTTCGTATCTAATGTAAAAGCGTTAACCGAATATTTTAACAATGTTTACACCAGCCTTCAGAACGAGCAGGCGGATGTTAACGCGGAGATTAAGCTCTGCGCCGACAGAATGAGTTCCATCGCTCAGGAGGTTGCCTCAATAAATCAGCAGATCAACATCATCGAGATGACAGGAACCACAGCAAATGAGCTGAGAGATAAAAGAGATACTCTTGTGGACGAGCTGTCCAAGATGGTTTCCGTCGAGACCAAGGAAACTCCCGTTGTTGACGAGAACAATCCCAGCAGAGTAACCGGCGCCACCAGATATCAGATCTGGGTTGCGGGGGGCTACGAGCTGGTTGATACCTATGAATACAGGAAAATGATCTGCGTCTCCAGAGAGGACGACGGCTCCACTAACCAGAACGATATCAGCGGACTGTTCGATATCAAGTGGGGAAGCGGCAATTACAAAGATGGCGATAACATCAGCGAGCTGTCATACTTTGAGCTGGATTCCAAGCTTATAGGCGGAGAGCTCCAGGGCCTTCTGGCAATTAGAGATGGCAACAACAATCAGTATTTTCACGGAAAAGGAACCAACGTATACAAGTCAGGTGATACCTACGCCGTGGAGGTGAAGGTTGAGGCTTCTTATCTGAAGGATATGAACAAGTGCTCAATTCCTGAGGATGGCAGCATCCATATCGGAGCTAAGGATTATCGCTATGACAGCTTCGACTACGACGGAGATAGCACCTATACTTTCTATATCGATAAGAATACTTTGACAAGTATTCCCGATAACAATGCCAATGTTTCCATCGGCTACGGAAATGACTATCAGGGAATTCCTTATTACATGTCCCAGATGAATGAGTGGATAAGGCAGTTCTCCGCAGCAACCAATACGATCATGGTAAACGGGTACACTTCAGATTCCCTGGAGGGCGTTAACCTTCTCACCGGCGCCATGGACACCAATTCAGCTGCCCAGTACAGCTACGCACAGCTCACGACACTGTCAGAGAATAAGGGTTACTATAAGCTTCGCGGCGGCAACTTCTCCGTAAACGAAGTTCTGCAGGATAACTCCGATAGACTTGCTACAAAGGCAGACGTTACGGAAGGTGAGTCGGAATTTGTTAACCTTACCAAGTTAAAAACAATGTTTGATACCCAGAAGATCTTCAGAGGAGCCACCTCCGGAGAGTTCCTGACCAAGGTGCTGGCGGATATAGCGCTGAACAGAAGTAATTCCAATACTCTGGAGGATACCTACACCGCCCTTGAGAAGACAATTGGTAACCAGAGATTGTCGGATTCAGGTGTTGATGAAGATGAAGAGGCGTCGAATCTGGTGAAGTATCAGAGTGCTTATAATCTGTCTTCGAAGATGATACAGACATTGACGGAGATTTATGATCGGCTGATACTCCAGACGGGGGTATAAAATATAGGACGGATTTGTAATAGGATGGATAAATAGGATGGAACAGAGAAATGTCTGCTATTCGTATAAAGCGAGTGGCAGGCATTTTTTGCGGATAATGAGGTCTACTATAAGCGTACGCCACCCTTGACAGCACAAAGAATAATTGCTGCGTTGTATCCACCGACGGCGAAGAACTCAGGAACAATTAAGTATTTCTCCGTCGCAGGCAGCAGTGTAGCAATTATTCTTTGCACTATCAAGGGCAAGCCGCTTATGCGGTGGCTGGTTTTCTTACCTCGGGCTCAGAATCTAGGAACAAAAGGAGAGTTACTCGATATTCTAGAATATCTATTTGGGGGTCAGGCATATGAATGAAAGGTAGCGGCATGTATTCGTATGCCTTGATCGGATTATATCGAAGAATAGTTATAGCATTCTAGAGAATAATGCATACTAGATCATTATTTTTCTTTTCATTCGTATGCTCCTTTAGCCTGGAGGGACTTATAGTGGCCCTCGTTATGCATACTGAAGGGAGTTTGTTTTCTGCTTTAATATGCATTTAGAGCTTAAATCATCAACTGATAACTCAATCGGATCTTAGAAATGCATACGAAAGTCATCTAAAATAATAATTTAATATGATAAAAAGCTACACCTCGAAGTATTCTTGTGATAACTAAGGCAAATAGCAAGAACCAAGCCGGCAGCTGCAACAAAGCAGCTGCCTAAGGCTTACAAGTGATTGTTGTGACGCAGTCTCTGAAACATATCGCTTACCATGCAAGGGTTTGTTCAGGTTTGCACTATATAGGAATTATCGCGCCAGGGAACATGCACCGCGGAGCCATAGCACAGGACAAAGTGTAAAATGGCGGGAGGCGCACGAAAACCAGTGTTTTTACGGTGCTTTCGGCGGTCACAACTGTCTCGCCCCTGTCGCCTCCCGTCCTTTTATACTTTGTCAGTCATAGTACGGGTTAAGTTCCCAGCGGCAATTGCCGATAATAGTAGTGAAAATGAATGAATTTGCATGGATGCGTAGGTTTCAGAGACAAGGATTGTCTGTGGAGGTTTTTTATGCGCATCACCAACAAGATCATGCAGAATAATTCTCTTTACAATATCAACAACAACAAGGTCACCGAGGATCAGCTCAACACCATGATGGCCACCGGCAAAAAGATCACCCGCCCCTCAGATGACCCTGTTATCGCAATAAGGGCTCTCCGCCTTCGAAGCAACGTTACCCAGCTCTCACAATATTATGAGAAAAACTGCAAAGACGCCGAAAGCTGGCTGGACATCACAGCCGATGCTCTTTCCACCGTCACTTCTGTTCTCACCGACTGCGTAAAGCAGGCCACCAAGGGCGCCAACATGGACCTTACCGTGGACGACCTGGATATCATTGTTTCACAGCTTGATTCCCTGGCAAAAGAATACTACTCAACAGGTAATGTAGACTACGCAGGAAGATACATTTTTACCGGATACAGAACAGATACGCCTCTTACCTTCGACAAAACCACTTCTGCTGATTATACGGATATCCAGGATCAGTTCGATGCGGTTGATATTTCCGAATCAAAAAGAATGATCGGTAAGCATATGCTTGACGCAAAAGACCTGGTAAGCTCAAGCGTAGAGCCGGTCAAGCAGAGTGACATTTATGAATGTACCGTAGGAAGGATCAGACTGTCCTACGATAACCTAAATTATACTAATCCCGGCGACGACCCCATCGCCCAGGGCGAAACATCAGCAACTCTCAAATGGAGAGAACAACTGACTCAGCCCGCCACCAGTACCGTGACCACCACCACCCAGATAATCAATTTTACCTATACCACAGAGACCAACGAGACCAGATATGTTGCCATTCCTGTGGATCCGGAGGGGGAAAAGAATTACAGGGTTACGGATGAAACAGGAAATACCTACGAGGTAGCTGTTACCAATACCGGTAACTACAACATATATATAAATGGCGACAAATCAGCTCCCGGACTCATAGTAGATCCCAACGGAATCGTGGACAGCGACCACCTGGGAAAAGGAATCGCAGCAGCTCAGACCACAATTGAGACCAAGAGCATTTCCGCCATCACCTATACTGCGGAAGACAATAAGCCTGTGACCGTGAATCTTCCTCTTTTACCAGCGATTGGGCAGTCCTATCAGATCGAGCTCAACGAGGATGGCTTCAGAGCAACGGTCAACAGTGACGGAACATATACGATCGTAGACGAAAGAATTGCTGAAAATGCAGATGGATCAACTTCCCAGAACGTTATTCAGGTAACCGGAAACGGAAGTATCAACAGCTCCTACAAGGAAACCAGCCTTACAATAGGCTATAAAAACATTATTTACTCCACCAGCAGCGAAGAGGAGATTGATGCAGCATATATCGATCTTGAAGAGCATCCCACGGGAGCAAGGGCATATCTCAATGCGGCAACAGGTGAGGTCCTTCTTAACAAGGAACTTCAGGAAAAGCTGGTAACCATGCCTGACCTTATTGGCACCAAGTGTATAGACGTTGTCTATGATAAAAATGAATGGAAGAGCGGCGACATAAGACCCGAGAATCTGTTTGCTTGTGATTATACCGACAGTAACGGCAAGCTTATTCGCTACAACAAGGGTAATGCCGCACACAACATAGCTTACGATGTAGGATTTGCTCAGTCGGTAATAGTTAATACTACTGCAGATGCTGTTTTTACCACGGATGTAAAAAGAAATGTGGAAGATCTTAAGAGAACACTTAATGAGCTTCAACAGATATCAGGAACTCTGGCAACGCTTAAAGACAAAAGAGATTCTTCTACAGATAAAGATTATAAGGAAAAGCTTGAGCAGGATATAGCGGCTGCAACTAAGGTTTATGATCACCTTAGGCAGCAGATCCAGAAGGAATTTGAGCACAAGATCACCTCAATGCAGCAGTGCCTCGACACCGCCAACATCGCGGTAACCGACAACGGAACCAGATCCAAGAGACTCGAACTTGTGAACTCAAGACTCATGACTCAGACCACCACCTTCAAGACCCTTCAGTCAGAGAACGAGGACATAGATATAGCCGAGGCCGCCACTAACCTAACAACAGCCCAGGTCACATATGAGGCCAGCCTCATGGCCACCGGAAAAATCAGTCAGACGAGCTTGATGAACTACATTTGATGATATAGGGATGTAAGTTCGTGAGCAAAACCATGCTCGCATGGTTTTACTCACGAATTTACAGACCGAACAAGAATGAGGAAAAAAGACATGCGTATTTTACCGAATAAGCGAAGGTTATTATTGTATGAGCATGTCGATTTCCGAATTCTTGTAGCATGACGAGAGCGCTTTTTGCGGAGTCATGCGTATATCATCAAAAACTATATTAAAACATTATCGGGTAACCAAATCATCTCAATTTAAAAAATAGTAGCTATGTGTCGAAATAACGTATATAATTAATAAGTAGTAGTGTCTATCAAGGACAATGGAGGTTATAACATGAAATTAGCAACAAGGATTTTTGGCGATGTTGAAATTGAAGATAGCAAGATAATCTCTTTTCCAAACGGCATTATCGGATTCCCGGACTTAAAGCGTTTCACGCTCATGCACGACGAAGAGGGCGGGACCAATACTATTCAGTGGCTTCAGTCAATTGAAGAGCCGAACTTTGCAATGCCTGTTATGGATCCTCTTATTGTATGCCCTGATTACAATCCACAGGTTGACCGTCAGAATATCATAGATATTGGGGAGCTGGTGGATGATGAGCTGCTGGTGCTGGTAACAGTTACTGTGCCTCATGATCTTAAACAGATGACGGTTAATCTTAAGGGCCCCTTCATCATCAATGTACATGATATGAAGGCTGCACAGAGTATCATTGATAACGATGAATACCCGGTAAAATTCCCTATCTATGATATCCTGCAGAAAAACAAAGAGAATGCCTGACCGACACTGACTAATTACGCAACCATGGAGGGAGAAAGAGAATGTTAGCATTATCCAGAAAAAAGAATGAAGCAATTATCATTAACAACAACATTGAGATTACTGTATTGGATATCAGAGGGGATCAGGTAAAGCTTGGAATCGCAGCTCCTAAGGAGATTCCGATCTATCGTAAGGAAGTTTACCTTCAGATACAGCAGGAGAATAAGCAGGCAACTGACGTCGCCAGTCTTGATGCACTCAAGAAGCTGCTTTAAATCTATATTGTTATTTCCGGCGGTTGTCATTAAATGGCAGCCGCTGTTTTCTTTTTAGATAGGACGGGCAAAATGGCGAAGGAAGCAAGTGGCCTGCAGCGGAGAAAATATGGCCGACGAAAGCACTGTGAAAACGCTGGTTTTCGTGCGCCTCGTGATTCTCTAAGGCTCGATGCCAAAGGAATGCCTCCTACTCATGCCTATTCGTGGACAGTCGTCATTCCTTCGACCTCTCGCCTTGACAATCATCTCGTCGTGCGAGAACTGCACGTTTTCCCAGCACTTCCGCCGACCATATTTTCACCGCGCAGGAGGAAGTTTACTGGCGCCATTTTGTCCTGTGCTATGAAAAGAGGAACGGGGGCTGAATCATTTAAAATATGCCATTTCGCCAGAAATAAGGAATACTGAGTTTATGGCGATGCTTACGTTGAGTGTGCAGCAGCAAGATGACTCCTTAGTTGGTGCAATCCTTGGGGAGAATGGGTATCAGTATAGGCTGAAATAGGAAATATTGTGGAGAATTCATATGAATATTCTGTACTATAGCTGGGATGAATTTAATGGAGAGGATTGCCGTGATGCTATGAGAAAACTAGGGCATCACATAGATTTGATTAAGTTTAATACAGGCAATTACGAATTGAATTCCGAGACTTTAAGAGTCTTTGAGGAAAAAGCGATAAATAAGCTGGATGGCAAAAAAAACTATGATTGTGTATTCAGCTTTGACTATATTCCTGCGTTGTCAGAAGCGTGTCAGAAATATGATATTCCATATATTTCATGGGTGTTTGACTGCCCACATTATACATTGGATTCTCATACTATAGGAAATCCGGTAAATAGAGTATATGTATTTGACAAGATACTGTATGAGAGGCTATGTCAGAAAGGCTATAACACAATCAGATATAGTACTTTAGCTGTAAACTCCCAGAGATTACAAAAAATATGTGAAGATCTGGATGCTGAAACCGGCGGAAAGATAGTGTATGAACATGATGTATGCTTTTTAGGCAGCCTATATGATAACGAATACAATTATTATGACAGGGTCAAATATCTCCCGCCTGCATTAAAGGGATACACAGATGCGGTTATTAAGGCACAGGAGAGCCTTTTTGGTGTTGATCTTTTTACAGAATCTGAAATTTATCCCTATGAAAAAATTAAAGAACTGAGAGAGTATATAAAGTTTGAAGAGACAGGTAAATTTGATATAGATTATGACAATGTCATGTTGGATATACTCAGGAAAAAAGTAACAGTAAATGAACGTCATAACATTCTTTTGGAGATGGGAAAGCGCTATGATACTGTTCTATATACTATGCCCGGAGCTAAGCCCATTGAAAATGTTTGTAATCTTGGAACTGCAAATTATATGACAAAAATGCCAAGGGTATTTCATAAAAGTAAGGTTAACCTGAACATTACCTTAAGATCTATATTGTCCGGTATTCCGCTTAGAGTAATTGATATTCTCGCTGCCGGAGGTTTTCTGATAACTAACTATCAGGCTGAAATAGCAGAGTACTTCATCGATGGAGAAGAGCTGGTTATGGCCTATTCTCCGGAAGATATGATTGAAAAGATCGGATATTATCTTGAACATGAGGATGAGCGAAAAGAAATAGCAAGCCGGGGGCAAGAAAAGGTTCTGAGGGATTTTGATTATAAAATACTACTTGAAGGAATTCTTACAATTTAGAGCAAAATGGAAGATTGAGGGCAGTTATGTTTGATGCTATTTCAGTATTAGAAAAAATAGAAAGTGTAGAAAAAAAATCAAATAACCCAAGGTTTTGTCCGGCAAATTACTCCGTGGATCAAAAAATGGAAAGATTACAATTGATACTAGGGATAATTCTGGAAATCAATGAAAATACTTCAGAAATATATAAGCTTAAGGCAGAGTATTTCAAAGGATCCGTTTCTGCTGAAGCTTTGAGCGTTATTATCCATTCTCTGGAGATAGCTGAATCCGAGACCGGAAAAGTAATAGAAGAAGCTTTAGAAGAATGGGACTATTCGGGATATTTGACTTATGTCGGAAATCTTTCGATTTTAGAGAATGTTTACGGGAAATTGTTAAAGTATGAAAATGTCTTGAATAAGTACAAAACAGTTCATGAAAATGTACGTCATATCGTTAGAAACTATTATTCAAGGAAAGAATCTAAAGTATTTACCGGAAAAGGTGCCGTGTACACTGTTATAACCGGAAATTATGATAATTTGAATGAACCGCTTGTTATAGATAAAGACTTAGATTATTACTGTTTTACTGACAATAAAGATATTAAGTCAGAGAATTGGACGATCGTACATATTGAAGATGATATGGGATTGGATCCGATAAGATTAAATCGATATTATAAGTTTCTTATGTTTAAAGTGCTTCCTGAGTATGATTATTCTATCTATATAGATGGTAAAAATCAGATTACTGGTGACTTGAAAGAGTATATCAGATACTATTCTAGGGATAAATCCATGTTATGCGCTCCACATCCGCTGAGACAGAGCATTGAGGATGAGATAATTGAAGTTGGACGGTTAAATAAAGCGGACCCTAAGTTTATGACGGAGCAATTTGAACATTATAAACAAGCCGGATATGACGAGAGTATCCCTCTTATTGAAGGTTGCCTGTTGGTAAGAAATCATCATGATAAGCTTCTTCAAAAAGTTATGGAGGACTGGTTTGATGAGCTTTGTAAGTGGAGTTTCAGAGACCAGATTAGTCTCGGCTATGTATGTTGGAAGAATGGTTATGCTTTCGATCTTAGCGAGATTCTTATTTACGAAAATCCCTATATTAAAGAAATAGGACATGCAGTGAGAACAAGAACAGTAGAGAGATAATTATAAATTTTTTATGAATTTTTTGCCTGAAGGGTAGTTGAAAGCTAAAGAAAAATATCCCATGTCCGATATAAAGGATAAATAGAACTGTCTTACTTTATGTAAAAGGTTAAGAACTATAGATGTAAGGGTTTATTCCTGATTCTGACACGGAGGTATAGAATTATGGGAATTGAAGCAATCAATGGGTTTAGTCCTCTTATTCAGGCGACTCAGCCCCAGGTAAGGACGCAGGTCCAGGAACAGAGTCAGTCTCAGTCTGAGATTGTAAATCAGGAGGCCAATGCCGCTCAGGCTATAGAGCTAAAAGTAGAAGCTGCCGATAATTCTGCAGGTTCTAATAACGGCGCCCAGAGTGGAGCTCAGAATTTCTCGCAATCCCAGACCCATCTTCAGGAAACGGAAGAGCAGATTCAGGCTGACAATGAAAAGGTCAAAAAGGCCATTTCTCAGATGGCCAAGAACATGAGCTCCAATGCAGAAGCGGTATTTGGAATTCATGACAAGACCAACAGAGTAACTATCAAGATGGTGGACAAGGAGACCAAGAAGGTGATCAAAGAGTTCCCGCCGGACGAGACTCTCGATATGATCGCCAAGGTATGGGAAATTGCCGGCATCCTGGTAGACGAAAAGAGATAACTGTAGGTACACCTTTATGGAAATGGATTTCCATGCGGTAACTCACGGATTGAGAAAGGAGAGAAACTATGCCTATCAGAATAACAGGAATGAATTCGGGCCTGGATACCGAGAGCATCATAACCGCTCTTACCAGTTCCAAACAGACCAAGCTTGATAATTTCAAGGGCGACCAGAAGAAACTGACCTGGAAACAGGATAAGTGGAAAGAATTAAATAAAAAGGTTGTTTCTTTTTACAATGGTGCTCTTAGCTCCATGAGATTTTCAACAGCCTATACCAAGAAGACTACAACTGCTTCCAATGCAAATGCGGTATCGGTTGTTACCGGCGAAAATGCAATGGATGCAGTTCAGAACCTGAGCATTACAAGTCTTGCCAAAGCTTCATATATGAGTGGAAAAGAGGTAAAGGCAGGAACTGAGAAAGCCAAGCTGTCCACAGAACTTAGCGAGATTACAGGCTTTACAGCTGGGGATATTAACTTCACTGTTGGTGGAGAGAGCAAGTCGATTACAGTAGAAGATGGCGATACTATAAGTGATGTACTTAGCAAACTTAAAGAGGAAGCCGGAGATAAGATCAATTTTAACTTTGATGAGAGCACCGGAAGGTTCTTTGCTGCAGGTAAGGAAACAGGAACTGCGGCAAACATCTCCTTTGAGGATAGCGACGCCGCAGCTGCTCTTGGTCTCTCCACAGCAACTATTCAGAACGGATCTAAGGCTAAGATTATCCTTAATGATGAAGAGTATGAATCAGACAGCAACACCTTCCAGATAAATGGACTTACAATTACAGCCAATGAGGAGGCTCAGAATATAACACTTACCACCAAGCAGGACACCAGCGGAATTTATGACAATATCAAGAAGCTGATCAAAGAATATAATGACATTATGAAAGAGTTTGCGACTCTTTATAATGCTGATAAGGCTACAAAATATAAAATGCTCACTTCCGATGAGAAGGATGCCATGAGCGATAAGGAAGTTGAGGAATGGGAAGATAAGATTAAAGCCGGACTTCTTAGTGGTGATGAGACAATTGGCACTATAAGGACCGCTCTTCGTGATATTATGGCAAGTTCCTTCGAGGTTACCATGAAAGACGGTTCAACGCAGAATTATTCATTGGCATCCTTAGGAATTGCTACAGGAAGCTATTTCTCAACAGAAGAAAATGAAAGAGAAATGCTTCATATAGATGGAGATCCAGATGACGATTCAACCAGTGGAAATACAGATCTTTTAAAGGCAGCTATTTCAAATGATCCGGCAATGGTTCAGGATCTGTTCACTCAGCTGTCCAGATCGTTGTATTCCAAGCTCTCTGATTTAATGAAGGGAACGGAATACAGCAGTGCATTCACAATCTATGAAGATAAGCTTATGGCTTCACAGTACAGTGCTTATAATACCAAGATTTCCGATGCACAGACAGCTTTAGAGGCTGCTCAGGACAAGTATTATAAGAAGTTCTCCAAGATGGAGACAGCACTTAGTAAGATAAACAGCTCCAGCAGTTCACTGTCAGGATTCTTTGGAGGCGGTGGCTGATAGTAAATAGCAGTAAAAAATATTCGTAGAATGCGAGGGAGCAAATATGCCAGTACTTACAACTCAACAGAAGGCTTATGCACAATATAAAAATAACAAGATAATGAGTGCTTCAAAACCGGAGCTGACTCTTATGCTCTATGACGGGGCTATCAAATTCCTTAATATAGCAGACTTTGCAATTGAAAAGAATGATATATTTAAGGCCCATGAGAATATCGTAAAGACTGAGAAAATAATTGAGTATCTTAGAAGCACTTTAGATATGAAATATCCCGTTGCTCAGGACTTTGAAAATATGTATTCTTATATAGCAAGGAGGCTTGTTGAAGCCAATATCAGCAAGGATAGAGAGATAGTTGCTGAGGTCAACAAGCACATGCATGCAATCAGAGACAATTGGGTTGAAGTCATGAAGGCAAACCATATCATGGTTAAGGATGCGTAAGAGGAGATTTGGATGATAGCTTCTAGTTTGGATATGCTGGAGGATAGCCTTATTAAAAAGATTGAGGTTATGGACCGGATCGAAGAAGAAAACAACAGACAGACGGAAGTTTTAAAGAATTCCGAGGAGGTCGATGAAAAGGCCTTTGATGATACGGTAGAAAAGAAGGGAGAGCTGGTGGACCAGCTCCTTCTTTTGGATGAAGGTTTTCAGTCCCTGTTTGACCGAGTCAAAGAAGAACTTGGTAAAAACAAGGATATGTATAAGGAACAGGTAGGAAGACTTCAGAATCTGATTCATGAAGTTATGGACAGAAGCTCATCCATAGAAGCTCACGAGCATCGAAATAAAAAGCTGGCAGAACAGTATTTCAGCACTACAAGGCAGCGGCTTGAGAATAATAAGAAGAGTTCCGCAGTGGCCTTTAATTATTATCAGACAATGAATAAGTTTAAGGATATTCCACCACAATTTTTAGACCAAAAAAACTGATATTTTTGAAAAACGCTAGTCTAATCATATGGACTAGCGCTTTTTTATGTAATCGCACCATGATATTGTAAAAATATGAACGATATTATGATAAGATTTATATATAAGAATATCGAATGAAGTCGATAAAAAGGAAGGAAAACGATTTGAACATTGTCTTTTATCGATATAGAAATATTTGTGAACAAGATTATATAGATGGGTTTGCAAAACTTGGCTTAACCGTGATTGAGGTTTATGCAAGCGAACTGGATGATAAGGAGCTTGATGAAAAGATGAATAAACTGTCTATTCTGATAGCTCATAATAAGCCTATGTTTGTTTTTTCAATTAATTATTTTCCGTTTATTTCAATTGTATGCCAAAGGGTACATGCGTTTTATGTAAGCGTCAGTGTTACTTGTCCTATGGTGGAATTATTTAATGTGACTATAAGGAATTCTTTTAACAGAGTATTCCTGTTTGACAAAAAACAATACGAGACAGTTGCCAAAGAAAATCCTGAAGGTGTTTTTTATCTTCCATTAGGAGCATCTGTAGAACGTCTTGAAAAGGCTGTGTCAGGCTATAACTCATACAAGTATGATATATCTTTTGTTGGCTCCTTATACAGTGAAAAGGATCCATTTGCAGGATTGAGTATTAGTCCGGAACAAAAAAATAGATATGAGTCTATTATGAAGATGCAGATTCAAAGTAGTTGTAATAGCCAGGAATATCTGGAAAGCCGAATTACAGATGAAGATGTGAAAAGCATAAAATCCGCAGCAAAGGATTTTTACCCCTCTGATCTAAGTGTTCACAATATTGACAGCTTTGTGGCAATAAATAATTATCTTAGTCCCCATATGACCTATATTGAAAGGGTTAAGTTATTAAATGAGATAGCAGACAGGCAGCAAGGAAAGCTTCATCTGTTTACGCAAAGCGATACAAGCTGCCTTAAAAATGTGGCTTGTCATGGACCGGTGGAATCTTTGACTGAAATGCCAAGAGTATTCAGGGAAAGTAAAATCAATCTTAATATTACAACAAGATCAATGAAGACAGGGATAGCACAACGAGTCTGGGATGTCCTGGGATGCGGGGGATTCCTTATAACAAACTATCAGAACGAGATACCGGATTATCTTGAGGTAGGAAAAGATATTGTTGTGTACGAGAGTTCTGATGAGTTATTGGAGAGTATAAATTATTACCTTACGCAGGATGATGAGCGGAAAGCTATTGCTAAAAGCGGATATGAAAAAGTTAGGAAAGCTCATTCAACAACAAACAGAATTATTTCTATGGTAACCATGCTAAATAGAAGCATAGTCGATGATGAGGAAAGGTAATGAGAGCCAAAGTTCAATTGAATGAAAAACCGATTATTGATATCCTCATAGCTACAGCTGCAAATGGAGGCGTTGAAAACTGCATAAATTTAACAGGAAGATTTTTAACTGAGAAGGGATTCAATGTCAGAGTGATTCAATTGGTTTTTCGTGGCTATGAATGGGCAGATCCTTGCATGGAGTTCCATTATCTGATAATGGATAACGAATCCCATAAGTTACAGATATTTATTGACAAGTATGAAAGCTTTCTAAAGGATAACAGAAAACCGGATGTGGTACTGGCCACATGTTGGCCATTAATGAGTCATGTAGCTAAGACGGTTACTACACATTTAAACTTGGAAACCATAGTGGCTTCATGGCTTCATGCACCGGTTAATAGATATGACGCAGCAGGATATGGTGGGATTGAACAATTAAAACTAGCCGATGTTCATTTTGCAATCAGCGATGAGATTGCAGATTCTATTTATAATGCATATCCGGATTCATATATATATCGTATTAATAACCCTGTTGATAAGTCTAAAATACATAAGGTGACAAGTCTGGGAAAACAGACACTATTGTTTGTTGGCAGACTGAGCGCAGAGAAGAATATTCCAATAATTTTAAGAGCATTGAGTCTTACAAAGGAGAGATGGTTTCTTAAACTTGTGGGAGAAGGAGATGAACTTTTAAAATGTAAGGCTTTGTCTGAAGAGTTAGGTATTTCAGAGCATGTGGAATTTCTTGGGTGGTCGGATGATCCATGGAAATATGCTGATGGTGCTACTGCATTGGTTCTTTCATCGATGTATGAAGGATCACCTTTAGTGGCGATTGAGGCATTGAGCTGTGGCCTTCCTGTTATAGCAAATGTTTCCAGCAGAGTATCAGAGATCATAGTTCCCGGGGAAAATGGCTATTTATATCCAGATAATGATAGTGAAAATCTTGCAAAAATACTGGATATGATTGCTGATAATTCTTTCCCAAGCGTGTCATCTGAAGTCTGTTCCGGTTCTGTGAAGTTCTATGATGGGAATATTGCCTTATTTGATTTTTATTCAAAAATTCATGCGACTGTTAATGGACGAATTATTGAGAAACTCCTATGCAAAAGGTCAAAAACAATAATTGATAATGTAAAGATCAGTATTATCATTCCCTGCTATAACGCAGAATCTTATATAGAGAGATGTCTGGACAGTATCATTAATCAAACAATAGGTATAGCTCATATAGAGATCATTGTTGTTAATGATGCATCTACAGATAGTTCATTATCTATATTAACAAAATATGAAGAAGAGTATCCTGAGAATATATGCATAATTAACCTGGAAGAAAACAGTGGACAGGGTATTGCTCGAAATATTGGAATCGACTATGCAACAGGAGATTATGTGATGTATGTTGATGCTGATGACGCGATACATACATGCCTTTTGGAAAAACTGTATATCATCCATCAGTGTTATCCGGTCAATGTTGTAATGTGTGATTTCGAAACTTTCTCGGATACATTGCCGGAAAAAGCCGAGTATTCAGAATTAAAATGTGCTATAGACACAATAGAAGATACCGATGATATGCAAAGGCTTTTTTTGGAAAATGCTTTTTTGACTGGGCCATGGGCAAAGTTATATGTTCGAGATTTTTTGATTAAAAATCCGGACATCAGATTTATGGAATGTTATAAGATGGAAGACATTTATTTCACATATTTGGTGTTGGCGCATGTAAGATCGTGGCTCCATGTTTCTATGAAAGGATATTATTATTTTGAAAACAACGAAGGGACCATGAGATCTGAAAAAATAAAGGATTATTATATGCATGTGTTTGTAGTGTTTGAAAAGGCTGTAGAACAATTAAAACAGTTAGGTTTCTATGATTCATGTAAGAACGAAATAGCTTTTGTGTATATAAAAAAAGTATTTTCGCCTCTTATAAGTTATATGAAAAAAAATATAATTCCGTATCCGGTTGAGAATGAAAAGATTCTGAAAGATTATTTATTAAACATGTTTCCTGACATTACATATAATAAATATCTTACAGCAGAAGAATTGGATGACATAACCGGCTATTTGTAATGAAATGTATATTCCGTCTGAATAGACCACCTTGCACGGCCGATTAGATCACCCATCACGGAGGTTTAGATCAATTGTCACGGAGTGCTGATCAGTGTCCTCCGGACGCCAAC
The DNA here is from genome assembly GCF_028539135.1 of Butyrivibrio sp. DSM 10294. Classification (NCBI taxonomy): domain Bacteria; kingdom Bacillati; phylum Bacillota; class Clostridia; order Lachnospirales; family Lachnospiraceae; genus Butyrivibrio; species Butyrivibrio sp. DSM 10294. The sequence goes on from NZ_JANSWL010000073.1 coordinate 93,414, forward strand.
CTTGACAGCTAACATATGAGCGATGTCGCGTACACGGCGACGGGAACTCAGGGATATCAGATCATTCATCATCTTCCCGTCGAACTGCCGATTGTATCGCACATATGTTAGCTGTCAAGGCCAAGCCACTAAAGTGGTGGCTGGTTTTCTCCCACTCTTAGTGATAATAGCTCGGGAGAATCTTGGGATATCAGTTGCGGCTGCGCCGCCTGGGCAGGTCATAAACCTTACCCAGACAATGCAGCTTATTCACTTGTTATCATAAATCAATGCCAGCAGGGCCAATTACCCTTGCGGGCTTCCTGTACTTTGACAAGATAATCGCGGAACTCCATTGGATCTCCGCCACTGTACATGAGAGTTTTATACAGCTCATAGGCTGAATCTCCAGAGTATCTGGGGGCAAGATGGGACAAGATATCCATGCGTAGCAGTTCACCTTCTTCTTCATTCATGTACTGACTAAGAAGATGCCTTGTGCTTATGCACTCAAGTTCAAGGAACTGAACATCTGTTACGAGCTTGTCTACCAACTCACACAGTGCAATAACAGCCTCACATCTGTCGGCACAGTCTACTTCATCCAAAAAATCAACGAAAGTGTTATCAGCCATTTGCGCTCACCTCACTTTTCTCTGATCCTGCAAAGGCATGACGTTTTCGCATGGAGATGCGCCCCTTGACATCTATGGAATACTTGTTGTTTATGATCCTATCAAGGATGGCTTCAGCAACTGCACTGTCATCACCCTCTGCGCGGTCACTATCGATGCGGTAGTACCATTCATCTGTATCGTACTGTGTGCAGAGAATCAAAGCGCCCTTACTTGCACAGACCTCAATGATCTCCAAAAGGTTGTAGGACTCTTCTTCAGAAAGAGGCCGCAGGAGCCATTCATCAATGATAAGAAGGTCGAACTTCGCATACGCCATCTTGACTTTGCCTTGCGTATTCAATGCTTTTGCAACAGCAAACTCATTTAGAAGATCTGGGAGTCTTACATAACGGACTTTATAGAGCTTGCGGCATGCTGCAATTCCAAGCGCGTTTGCAATATATGACTTTCCAGCTCCGGTAGCACCTTTGAGTACGACGTGATGGTTTTCCTGAATATAGGAACAGGTTGCAAGCTTTGTGATCAGACCCTTGTTAAGCTCACGATCTTCGTGGTACTCAATTGCTTCTATGCTTGCGGTAGATTCGCTAAGCTTTGCGGCTCGTATACGCCTGTTGATAGTATTCTGATGCCGTGATGAACTTTCTGCATCTACAAGGAGGGCAAGACGGTCTTCAAAGGACAATGCCTTGTAGCGCTGAGGTTCTTCAAGCTGGGACTCTAATTCTCTGGCCATTCCAGGTAAGCGGAGAGCGCGCAGTGTTTTTACTGTTTCAAGATTTATCACTGCTCATCACCTCGTATGATAAGTCTATTCCCAAGATATTTAGGGTTTAGACTTATTTCTTTTTATGATATAGAGAAGACTACTCAGGAGGTTCTCTCCATAGCTTTCATTCTCTATACAACTATTAGTTACATGTTCTATAGCCAAGAGATCCCGGACGCTTATAATAGAGTCCAGAGGATACGTCCAATGGGTACCGCTATTTCACCTTGCAAAGTAAAGATGTCTATGTTGCCACATGTCTCTTTATTATTGCTATCGGAGCTTGCGCCCTTGGCTCCACACTTCAAATGCTTACACAAATGTTGCGCTATTTCGTTAGCTTCCAGCAGAGTATTTTCGAAATAGAAACGCTGATTACGCGAGGCTGCATGGTGTGGTGGTTCGGGATTAGCCCTTGGTTATCCATTATCACTGGAAGAAAGGAGGTGATACCGTGAAAAAACGTATAAAAATCGATCATCTATCAACGTTATGTGTAGGGCTTGATGTCGGTTCACGTAACAACTTCATTACTGCTTTGGATTTTGACTCTAACCCACTCATAAACATGCAGCCTGTTCCTAATGCTGCCAGCGGAGTTGAAGCTATGGAGTCAATGATCCTTGAAGTTCTTGAGGATAATTCCCAGTTCAAATATCTTCTGATAGCCATGGAGTCCACCAGTTTCTATGGTGTCCATGTGGCGAATTATCTTTCTACAAGTGACCGGCTTAAGCCATATTCAGCCAAGGTCTTTTGCCTTAATCCCAAAGAGGTTGCCAATTATAAAAAGTCATTTACTGGTCTCGGTAAAAATGATGGTCTTGATTCATTCATAGTTGCCGATTACATCCGCGTTGGCCGTGTCGATATATCTCCATGGCGCGGTGCACAGTATCTTGCTTTGCAACGTCTTACAAGGCAGCGTAGGCATGTCACAGAGTCTATAACCCGTGAGAAGAATTATGTCCTGAACAATATATTCCTTAAGTTCAGTGAATTCGCCCTTCTTACAGGAGAAGAAAGTCCACTCTCCAATAAATTCAGCGCAACAGCTGAAGCAATACTAACTGAATACAAAACCACCGAAGACATTGCCAATGCTCCTCTTGAAGAACTTGTTGAATTTGTGGCATCTTCAGGTCGTGGTAGATTTTCAGACCCAGATCAGGTGGCTCAGTTGCTTCAGAAAGCTGCCCGTGATTCATACAGGCTAGACAAAACACTATATGAGCCTATTACTACGTCTATAGCTTGCTCTTTCAACTGCATACGTGCATTTGAGAAAGAGAAGAAAGCTCTCGACAAAGCCATAGCAGAGACTGTTGAAGGTCTTAATCCAACTGAGTATCAGATACTGAAATCAATACCTGGTATAGGACCTGTCTATGCAGCAGGAATACTTGCTGAGATGGGCTCTGTCCGTTGTTTCAGTAACAACAATGCTCTTGCAAAATACAGTGGCATTGTTTGGAGAGACAACCAGTCCGGGGAGTTTGACTCCGAAGATACTCCAATGATGAAAGCTGGCAATACCTACTTAAGGTACTATCTCATCCAGGCTGCAGGAAGCGTAGCATCCTACTGTCCTGAATACATGGCTTACTATGAAAAGAAATATGCTGAAGTTCCCAAACATCAGCACAAGCGTGCACTCGCGTTGACCGCCCGTAAATTAATACGTCTGATTTTTGGTCTGCTGGACAATAATCAACTCTACTCTGCGGCAAGAGAGTAGATTAGTTGTATATCGCATTCTTTTTCTGCAAAACCCTGCAGGTCTTTTTTGTGTACCTATTTTTACTTGTTTTAGTTGAAATCTTTTTCTAAACTACTCTTGACATATCACCAAATTGCTCCCCTCCGGAACTGATCCGCACCACGCGTAATACCACGGCTGCGGCGGACAGGCTGGGAAGCTGATGTAGAACTGTCAAGCCTCTGCTTTGAAACTGGATTTTTAAGCAGGATACCTATTCCCCGTATTGATGGTTCTCCGCTGAACAGGAGTATCTGACGGCAGGCCTCTTCAATGCATTCGTTATTGTAACGCTCTGAATATTTTCTGAGGCTGACACATGATTTAAAACCCTGTTCAGGAGCTCTTCCGGACTCCAGAAAGAACTGTACTACCTTTTCTGTATTGGGGCCAATAGTATTAGCCCAGGACTTGAAGTCATCTGGTGTATATGTAAGGTACTGCCGATGGTTTTCCGGCATGTGAGATAGAATCGTAATCGGATCACGTAAGCGCTTGTGATCTCTGATGTGTGCCGCAACACGATTTCCATGGAAGAAGACCTCCACGCTGTCTCTGGTTATGCGGACGCTGACCATTTCGCCAATCAGATCATACGGGACGGAGTATTTGTTTAATCCGTCAGTAACTGTATAATCAAGAAGGACTGTCTGTTCTGACCAGATAGACGGTTCATATGCATTGGCGGGAAGGGGTTGCATGAATTCTTTCTCTTCCAGGAGATAGGCCTCACGACGGTTTCCTTCCCGCTTTTTGAAAGGATAGCCGTTCAGCAGTTCCAGTTTCTCCGCTACAGCAGTTTTTGCATCAGCGAGGGAAAAGAAAGTATCATTTCGCAGTGCCGCCAGAATCCAGGTGGATGCATATGATACGGTGCCTTCAGCATGGCTCTTGTCTTTCGGGGCTTTCACTCTGGTAGGAACAATCGCAGTGCCATAGTGGTCAGCCAACTCGGTATAGCTTCTGTTTATGATGGTATCAAATCTGGTATTCTTTGTAACACCAGTCTTAAGGTTATCCGGGATCAGGAGCCTTGGAACACCATCAAAGTATTCGTAGGCATGTACGTGGCATAAAAGCCAGTTCTCAGATTGCATATCTCCGCAAAGCTCTGCATAAGCATAGCAACTGCAGGGAAGTACTGCGACAAACAGATATGCAGGCGTGGTTTCACCGGTAACAGGATCTGTGATTGGAAGCGTTCCACCAGCCCAGTCGACCTCCATGGCGTCTCCGGGTTTGTGGTGAATACGCATAGTTGCTTTGGACTTTTGAGCCCAACTGCGATAAATATCACAGAATTGTGAGTACTGATAGGGCACGCGTCCCGCACAAGCACACTTGGCCTTGTATTCCGTGTGGAGAAGCGTAAGGTTTACGCCTTTTTGAGCTAACTCCTTATGGATGTAGGCGCAGTCAGGTTCCATGAATACATTTGCTTTTTCCAGCCTTTCAGGATATAGCAGAGCATAGAGCCTTTGGTTTGTAAATTCCTCGTCAAGCGGCCAACTGATACCTTTTTCTTTGGCCAGCTTTTCGACTTCCCGGATTGTGTTCCTTGAGCTGTGTATAGCTTTTGCAATCTGGGTTTGGTTGTGGTTGAGGCTGCTAAGCCTCAGGATTTCGCGATAATTAACCATGATTATCGTCCTCCTTAATAGTAGTCACACTTATGTGTGCCTCCACTATTATATAGAGAACGATTGGTTGTTTATCCCTCCGTGATCACTGATCTATTCATCCGTGAAGGGTGATCAATTTGAGCGTGAAGGGTGGTCTAATCGTCCGTGAAGGGTGATCTTTTCGGATGGAATATATATGAAAGGCTATTTATCCATAATAGATACCATATATCGGATGTTTTTTCCAAAACTTTATAGTAAAATGAAAAAAAGAAGAAAAAGTTTCAAAAATTCGAAAAAAATAGAAAAAATAGTTCATAAAGGGTTAAGTTGGCGAGAATATCGACGATATTATTATTGAAAAGAAAACCAAAGCAGCCATGGAAGGGACTCCGCATTAGGTCTGCACTAAAAATTTAAATGGAAAGGCAGCAGGGAAGCGGGCCCCCTTCATGGAGGATAATATTATGGTAGTTCAACACAATATCACCGCAATGAACTCTAACAGACAGCTTGGTATTACAACAAATGTACAGGCTAAGGCCAGTGAGAAGCTTTCATCCGGTTACAAGATCAACAGAGCAGCAGATGACGCAGCTGGTCTTGCGATTTCCGAAAAAATGAGACGTCAGGTAAGAGGTCTTACACAGGCTTCAGCCAATGCTCAGGATGGTATCTCAGTAGTACAGACAGCTGAGGGAGCTCTTAACGAAGTTCACGACATGCTCCAGAGAATGAATGAGCTGGCAGTTAAGGCTGCAAACGATACTCTTCAGACAACAGACAGACAGTATATTCAGTCCGAAGTTGCAGCTCTTGCAAGTGAAATTACCAGAACTGCCGAGTCAACAGAATTTAATAACCAGCATCTTCTTGATGGATCATTTACAGGTAAATATCTTCAGGTTGGATCTGAAACAAATTCAGAAAATCAGATTATGATCAGTATTATGGCACTGAGTGCTTCAAGTATTGGCGTGGCTGCAATGCATAATACAGCAGGTGGTACAGTAGCGGTTCCACCTACAGATCCAGAAGATCAGATAAATGTTTTATCACATGATAATGCTAAAAACTCTATAGAAAATATTAAAAGAGCGCTTATCTCAATCTCAAAACAGAGATCTGATCTCGGTGCTATCCAGAACAGACTTGAACATACAATTAAGAATTTGGATAACGTTGTTGAGAATACTCAGGCAGCTGAATCACAGATTCGTGATACAGACATGGCAGAGGAGATGGTTAGATATTCAAACAATAACATCCTTATGCAGGCCGGCCAGTCAATGCTGGCTCAAGCAAATCAGACAAATCAGGGTGTTCTTTCACTGCTTCAGTAATACAGATAAAACGATTTTACGGGGCTTGGCCAAACGGTCAGGCCCTTCAATTTGTTTATGGAAAATTTATATTATATTTTTAAAAATAGGGGTAAAGTTTTTAGAATTATAGACGATAATAAAGTTGTAAAGAACAAGGAATGGTTATCAGACCAGCACTGGTAATCATTTCTAAATTAAAACCAAACGAGCTGCAAGGACGCAGCCGTACAAATCAAGGAGGATAAAATTATGGTAGTACAACACAACATTACAGCGATGAATTCAAACAGACAGCTTGGTATCACAACTGGTATCCAGGCAAAGTCAAGTGAGAAACTGTCATCCGGTTACAAGATCAACAGAGCAGCAGATGATGCAGCAGGTCTTGCAATTTCCGAAAAGATGAGACGTCAGGTAAGAGGTCTTACACAGGCTTCTGCTAACGCTCAGGATGGTATTTCAGCAGTACAGACAGCTGAAGGTGCTCTTAACGAAGTTCATGAGATGCTTCAGAGAATGAACGAGCTGGCTACTAAGGCAGCTAACGACACATTGCAGACAACAGATCGTAACTATATCCAGTCAGAGCTGAATGCTCTTTCAACTGAGATTGATCGTACATCTGAGGCTACAGAGTTCAACAATCAGAAGCTTCTTAATGGAACATTTACTCAGAAGGAACTTCAGGTTGGTTCAGAGACTGAAGCTAAGAACCAGATCGAGATTAGCATCAGCCAGATGAGTGCTTCTGCAATTGGTGTTCAGACAGATAATATTTCTGTTAGTGATCATGCTGCAGCTAAGAGTACAATGACTGCTATAAAGAACGCTCTTCAGAGTGTTTCTGAGCAGAGATCTAACCTTGGTGCTATTCAGAACAGACTTGAGCACACAATCAAGAACCTTGATAACGTTGTTGAGAATACTCAGGCAGCTGAGTCAGCTATCCGTGATACAGATATGGCTACCGAGATGGTTAAGTATTCAAATAACAACATCCTTGCACAGGCTGGTCAGTCCATGCTGGCACAGGCTAATCAGTCCAACCAGGGTGTTCTTTCACTTCTCGGCTAATTATATTTGTAACGCTTTGTTTATAAAACGTCTGTTGAAAACATTGCAACTACCCAAAAAGGGCTCCGGGTTACCGGGGCTCTTTTTTCGATTTACAGTGATCATGCATATTGAGTATAATTAGTGTATGATAAACCGTTTGTTGAATGACAAAAAAATATGCATCATTGCATGTATAAGAAAAGGTAATGATGAAGAACTCATATCAGAGATAAGCAAACTCTGCATCCCGGAAGGATTCACTGTGGAATACCTGGGGGTTACAGAGTCTGTTTCCATGTGTGCGGGATATAATGAGGCATTAGAAATAAGTGATGCGAAGTATAAGATATACATTAGAGAAAATACTAAGTTCCAAAGAACAGATATTTTGTACTCCATGACAGAACAATTTAGGATATCTCCTGAGATAGGGATGATTGGGGCTTTTGGTACGGATAGGCTCTCTACAGATATGGTGACTGAACATAGCATACTATACGGGCCTGCCGGCAAGAGGTCTATTCCGGTTGATGAAAACTACAAGGAAGTGGTGGCAATAACCGGAGATTTTATGGCTACTCAGTATGACATTAAATGGGACGAAAGCAATATTACAGATTGGTATATGTATGCTTTATCACAATGTCTGTCTTTCAGGCACAGCGGATATAAGATAGTGGTCCCGGGGCAAATGGACGGAGCATGGATAGAAGAGCAATTAGAGCATAATTATGATTATTCTGATGAAACCACTGAAAAGTGCAGAAGATATGCATTAGTCAATTTCTCTGAAGAAATGGATATAAAACCTTATGCAATCCGCTGCGGAATAATGAGCTTTGAAGAAATATCAGCAGAGGATTTTATTTTGCCTCTAATATTTGCAGGGATTGATTTTTCGGTAATCGAGCTTGGAATATCAATAAACAGTGCTAAAACGGAAGACTATGATTTGCTGAATTCATATCTTTTGGAGCATCATCTGAATGCGGTTATTTCATACAATTTTTCTCCATTATTATCAAAAGTATGCAATTCGCTTGGCGTCAGATATGTTTCCTGGGTATTTGATTGTCCTCAGCAGGCATTGTTCGATGAACAGGTTAAAAATCCAGTAAATTATATTTTTTCTTTTGACAAGAAGCAGGTTGAGACGACAAAAAAATGTGGAGGGATTAACGTTTTTCATCAGCCTCTTGCGTTTACCGTGGCTACAATTACAGAATACGATATTACAGCTGATGACACAGATAGATTTAGTTGTCAGGTGTCCTTCATAGGAAGCTTATATGAAGATGACATATACGAACATGTCAAAGAAAAGCTAAGCGATGTTGCACTTAAGGATTATGAGGAAGCATTTAGAAATGCGTATGGAATGTGGGACGGACTGGACAGAATAACAGGAAGTCTCGCCGGAAGCACTATTGCTGAAATGCAGGCAATGGACTCGCCTGATACAGTGAACAATTTAAAGATGAATGCATCTGATTATTACATTGGAAGAATCCTTGCAAGAGATCTGGCAAATAAAGAGAGAATTGAATTGGTGAGTAGGCTTAATAAGTATGGACTAAGACTTTTTTCAGGAAGTAGTGGTGCACAACTTGAAGGGATCACAGTAGGTCCAAGGTTGAATAGCAAAACAGAACTTCCTAAGGCTTATTATCTGAGCAAGATCAATATCGGAACTACCCTTCATTCCATAACATCAGGCATTCCGCTTAGAACGTTTGAAGTAATGGGAGTCGGAGGTTTTTTGTTAACTAACTTCCAACCGGAGATTCCGGAGCTTTTTGAGATTGGAAAAGAGATTGAAGTTTATAAAGACTTTGATGAAATGGAAGATAAAGTGAAATTCTATCTGGAAAATGAAGAAGCAAGGAAACAGATTGCAATAAACGGATGTAAGGCAGTAAGAGAAAATTACAATATATACAAACAATTAGGAAAAATCTTGGAACAGGCGGGACTTATATTCTGACAAAAGGAGAACTATGGGAATCAATTCGTTTAACACGCTGATAGTCATCACCCCTCAGGATTGCGAAAGGTTATTATCTCTGTACCCAAGGTTGATAAGGCATATGAAGTATGGCCAGGTCTGCTTCGTGGGAACAGATGGAGTAGGTAACCTTGTTAGTGGTGATCCCAATATCGGAAACAGCGCAGGCTTTATTAACGAGGACAGTATCATCCCCTTTAATGAAGTCCATGCCTGCATGACCAAAAAGATGGAGAATCTCCTTAAGGGGCAGGCTCTGCCAAGAGGTGTTACCGGCTGGTACTATCAGCAGTTCCTGAAGATGCAGTATTCACGCATGTGCAGCGACGAATACTACATGGTTTGGGATGGGGATACTATTCCCTGTAAAGACATAGTGATGTTCCAGGAGGAATCCGGGAAGCCCTATATCGACCTTAAGCACGAGTATCACAAAGAGTATTTTGAAACCATGGGAAGGCTCCTTCCGGGCTTTACTAAGGTGATCGAGCGATCCTTTATTTCTGAGCACATGCTCTTTAGAACAGATATTATGCAGGCACTTCTTGCAGATGTCGAGAAAAATGATTCTATCCCCGGAACAACTTTCTGGGAGAAAATAATAAATTCCATTCCGGAAGACCAGATCCAGTCTTCCGCTTTCAGCGAGTTTGAAACCTACGGAACCTATGTGGCCCTGAAATATCCCACAGTTTACAAGCTTAGAGAGTGGCATTCATTTAGACAGGGTGGAACTTTCTTTGATGTGAACACAATCTGCGACAGGGATTTTGAGTGGCTCGCTAGGGACTTTCATTCTATTTCCTTTGAAAAAGGCCATACAGTTAGAGAAGATAATAGGAATCTCTTCGATAATCCAGAGTATCAGGCCAAGCTCTCTCCCAAGCAGATGCTGCAGGCAGCGCAGATGGAGTATAAGGAAGGCTATAAGGAAATCTGGGAGGACGATATTCAGAACAAAAAGGATAAGAACGTCACTTCCGGAGATTATTCCAATGTCTCCACGGTGGATAACAGGGTGACCATTGTTATAGTATCCTACAATGCCCTTTACCTTATGCAGGAAAACATAAAGAGTATCAGAAGTAACCTTCTTAAGGGCACTTACAAAATAGTTGTGGTGGATAATGCCTCCACAGATGGCGTGGCAGAGTGGCTGGCCGAGCAGGATGATATTTTGCTTATAAGAAATACGGAAAATGCTGGCTTTGGTCCTGCCTGTAACCAGGGAGCCAAGGCGGTTCTCGGTACGGACTTTGCTAATGCAGATATTTATCTTTTGAATAATGACACAAGACTTGTGTTTGACAGTGTTTATCATTTGAAAAAAGCGCTTTACTCCGCAGAAGATATCGGTGCGGTGGGCAGTGTGTCCAACTACGCCGGAAATAAGCAGCAGATTGATGTGGAGTTTGATACCGTCGAGGAATACCTGAAGTATGGTGAAAAGATTAATGTTCCTATGGAGAGACCTTGTCTTGAAAAGGTTAGATTATCCGGTTTTTCCATGCTTATAAAGAGAAAAGTATGGGACGAAGTAGGAGGCTTTGATGAGGACTTCGTTCCGGGATATTTTGAGGATGATGCCCTTTCCATGGAGATTTTGCGCCATGGCTACAGGCTCATGGTGGTAAGAAACAGCTTCATCTATCATGCCGGCAGCCAGAGTTTTATTAAGACTGATTATCAGAAGCTTCTTAAGGATAATCACAATCTTTTTGTGGAAAAATACGGTTTTGACATCCTGAAATACGCCCATGCCAGCGGAACAGTGGTTTCACAGATTCCTTACGACATCAACGGACAGTTTAAGGTACTTCACTATGGCTGCGGTCTTGGAGCTGAACTTAAGGCAATCAGGAGCATTTTCCCTTACGCCACAGTTATGGGAATTGAGGAGAATCCAAGGCTTTACGAGATTGCAAAGAGGACAGAGGATGTTTTTAACAGCCTGGATGAGTTCATAGAATTCAACGAGCCCGGAACCTTTGACGTGCTGATAATCAGTAGCGAGGATCAGGACCGCATGGATGATGAAGAGAAGGGTGTTGTGGCAAGCTTTTTTTCACAAAGAGCTGTCGAGATTCTAAAGAACCCTGTATACGAGGACTTCCCTTATGAGAAGATCAAGATGATCATCTGGGATATGGATGATACCTTCTGGCAGGGAATTCTCAGTGAGGGAGAGGTTATTCTTCCTATGGGAAATGCGGATCTTATCACAAGTATCACCGACCACGGCGTTGTTAACAGCATCTCATCAAAGAATGATGAGGAGCCGGTTATGTCTGAGCTGGAAAGGGCCGGAATAGCAAATCTGTTCGTATTTAACAACATCAACTGGGAGGACAAAGGGCCTCAGATTGCCACGAAGATCAAGACCATGGGACTTCGGGCTGAAAATGTTCTTTTTATTGATGATAATCCAAGGAACCTGGAGGAAGCAAGATTCTATGCCAACGGCCTTATGATTGCAGGGCCGGATATAATTCCGTATCTTTGCAATTATTTCTATAAGACAGCCCCTAAGGACAAAGCTCATACCAGGCTTTCTCAGTACAAACTTCTGGAGAAAAAGACAGATGCTGAGTCCGTTAGCATCTCTAAGGAGCAGTTCCTAAAGGACAGCGATATCAGGATCACCATAAATCGCGACTGTCTGGATAATCTGGGCAGGATTGCAGACCTGGTGGCAAGAAGCAATCAGCTTAACTACACCAAGAACAGGGATGACAAGAAGCTTTTGACCAAGCTCCTTTGCAGCGATTGGAATGACTGTGGCTATATCAGGTGCAAAGACAGATTTGGAGACTATGGAATAATCGGATTCTTTGTTTACAATACCAGGGAAAAGAAGATGGAACATTTCCTCTTTTCCTGCAGAGTCCTGGGAATGGGAATCGAGCAGTATATTTATAACTCTCTGGGATGCCCTGAATTTGAGGTGAAAGGGCCTGTTTCCGTGGAATTAAAAAGGGATGCTGTCGTTGATTGGATCAAGGAAGAGAAGGAGTTTGAGATCACTGAGGATACTTCAAAGAAGAATAAGATACGAATTCTTCTTAAGGGCCCCTGCGACCTTGATTCCATTGAGCCGTATCTTGGCGGCGGAAGCATAACTTCAGAATTTAACTATATAAATGAGATGGGATTTGTTACTACAGGGCAGAACCATAGTATGCATATCTGGGAGAGCGCTAACCTCAGTAAGGAAGAGATAGATGAAATCGTAGATAATGTGCCGTTTATTATTGATGGTGACTTTAAGACGAAGCTGTTTGAGGAAGAGTACCATGTTATCTGCTACAGCCTTCTTCAGGACATGGCTTCCGGATTGTACAGGAATAAACGCACGGGAAGCTATATATCTTTTTCCAGCAGGAACTATTCACTGACGGATAAGGCGCTTTCAGGCAGATTTATCAGCGGAGAGATCCAGAACCACGGTTTTGCTTTTGATCAGAAAATAATAGATGACTTTGCGGAAGAGTGGGAGTTTGTAGGAACAACGCCCCTGGATCTGCTATTCAGAAACCTGGACTATATCTATGACAACGTCAAAGGAAAACCTATTATCATTCTGCTTATGGGCAGCGAAGTGGAGTATCTGGGCGATAACGAAGAGTTTGCAGGATTGGCCGAAGTCTATAGGGAGATGAATCCAATCATTCAGGAGTTTGTGGATGATCATGAGAGGATGAGAGCCATAAATATCACTGATTTTATTAACTCTCAGGATGATTATGCTGATAGTATCAATCATTTCAGTAGGAATATATATTTTAAGATCGCAGGTGAGATTTGTAAGTATATAAATGAACTGGTGTAAGCGGATAAGCAGGAGGGATTATGAACGGTAATCTTGATAACTTCAACCTTGAGGAAGAGATAAGATGGGATTTTCTGGTGGATTCAAAGAGAAAAAGGCTTTGGAAAGTCGAAATGAATCTTTTGTGTCTTCTTGATGAGTTTTGCAAGGAAAACAACATTACTTATTATGCGGACTATGGAACCCTTCTTGGAGCTGTAAGGCACAAAGGCTTTATTCCTTGGGACGACGACATTGATGTTACCATGACAAGACCTGATTATATGCGCTTCATAGAGCTTGCACCAAGCTGGTTCAAGTCACCTTATTTTGTCCAGAATTATTATACGGACCATTTTGATAACAGAGTTACCATGTTTACAAGGATAATTGATGACAGAACCACTATGATTCCCAAGGACTGCAATGCCGGGCCCGAGCATCATCAGGGCGTGTTTATTGACGTGTTTCCTCTGGACCCTGCTCCGGCAGAGTTTCCGGTGAGGGAAGTTCCTGACATTATCAAAATAGCCATGGAGTTATGGATGGCAGCAGCTTCTCCAAAGACGATAATAGAGGATATGATTGCAGGGAAAATGCCTGTGGCCGGAATGGATACAATTATAGATATCTTAGGGCTCCCATATGAGGACAGACTGAGATTGTTTGAAGGAATTCTTTTGGATGCATATCCAAAGTTTGATACGATTCATACTTTTTCAAATATATATCGGCATGCACCCATGAAGAAGGAATGGTTTGCAAGTACTGTTTTATTGCCTTTTGAGACTATTATGGTTCCGGCTCCGGTCGGATATGAAGAGGTACTGACGGCACATTACGGTAATTATAGTGTTCCGGTTGTTACTATCGGACACGATATAGAGTTTACTGATCCCGACAGGCCCTATACGGATTATATCTCAAGATAACGAAATCTTTTCACTTTGATTATTTAGAGAACCCAATCATCAAGAGTACTTGGATTGTGAATTGTATGCCAGGGACCGTCTACCGGTTCTGCACAGTATCTGCATCGTTCAAAGGGCTTGCTGATCCGCTGCCTGATAATTTCGGTAGTAAGGCATTCCTCATACAGATCAACAGCTCCATCCTCAGGTAAAGACTCGTTAAAGTACTGATTGAAATACTTTGTTGTAAAAGGCAGGAAGCAAGCGGCTATTTTTCCGTCGTAGAGATTTACGCATCCCTTTTGGAAGCAGGTGTTGAATTTTTTAATTAGGGATTCATCATCGCTTCTCTCAAGCTTTTGCTGCTTTCTGAAGGTTGAGTTTATATCGGATATTCCGTAAGCAACTCCTTTTTCATTCAGGAAGCTTTTCAGATCATCGATTTTGTCATTCATAACAGGGTATAAGGATATCCATATTCCTGAACCGTCATGACAATTTTTTAATGTATCAAAGAATGAATCGGGCATTTTTTGAAGTAACAAAGCGTTTGTTACTATATGTATCATAGCATTTGGGTAAACTGAACCAACCAATTTAATATAATCTTCTATTTCAGGGTTGAGCAGTGGCTCGCCTCCAAGAATTCTGATGAGTGATATTTCATCAAAGAAGAGCTTAAGCCTGTTAAGATCCTGGGAAAACTTTGCAAAATCCGGAAAAACAGGCGTTTTTACCAGCCCTGAATAATGCTCACAATTGGCACAGTTCAGATTACAATGGTCTGCTATATGAAATTCCAGATAGGGAAGCCTTCTGAAGGAGTAATATGGAATAAGGGCATCTACTATAGACTTCGGTGTGCTAAATTCACTTTCAAGGTCAACAATATAGATGTTATCCAGATCAAGCCCAATAGAAAAAAAGAAGGAAAGAAAATCCTGCTGACCTGCATAGTTTTGAGAGGCAATCAGTAGAATGTCAGCTTGCCCGGTTTCGATCATTTCTTTGGCTTTATTGCTATCTATTGATGCAATGCCATCTTCCGGTAAAGGGTCTGAGTGGGATATATTCCAATAGGCTATTATATGTATAGTCTCTTTTCCAAATTCATTAGCTACTTTGTTGTAGCCGTTCTCCATAAACTTAATTAAATACTGGCTGTAGATGTTTTGTCCAAAAACTATGGCATTGATCATTTCTTTCTCCTCTTGCAATGTATCATTACCCAAAGTAGACATTTTCTAAATATGAATCTAATAGAACGGTTGCTTTTTTTGCACCTATATCATTTAGATGATCTGAGTCAAGGAAATCTTCATCGGTGAACTCATCCTGAAAATCATTCATGTCAAAAAACTCAACAGGATAATCCAGTTCATCAAGAACTTTGTATATATCAGGTTTGTAGCCTGAATATATATATTGGTTATAGTACTTTGTGTAAGGGGTAATAAAAAATAAAGGTTTGACCCCGTTGGTGTACAAAAAACTTACCATTTCCTGTATGATTTTTATATTCTCAATATGAGATTCCTCGTACTTTACGTGTTTATTATGACCATTGAGTGTGCGGTCTTTGGCAACATCATATTTTTCTTCTTCTGACAAAGTATTCCAGATAACTTTTCTTACTCCCAGCATATTATGGTTTGCCCTTGAGTTTATGTTGTTGAAAAACGTTCCTTCTTCCATTACTGTTCTATTGCTCCAGAACTCACACCAAGAGCGAATAATGTCTGGGGGATATAAGTCTTTATTATATTCAACTACTGAAAGAGGATCTCTGGCGACAGCATCTACGTAGTTGTGCTTGCCTTCTTCACCAAAAAGATTCATATAGACGTTCGGAACAAGGTATTTGACCAGTTCTGCTCTTGAAACATCCTGATATAGCATGTAATAACCAAAATTTATAAAGCAATTCTTTATTTGTTTTTTGCCATCTGAAAAGGCTTTTTTGATATGCAGAAAATCATAGTATAAATCCTGGGAAGCGATACTGAATTGGATTGTTTTTCCTGCATAGGTAAGATCATGCTCATTTATTCCAAACAAGGCGTGAGATGAACCTACGATAATAGTATCTGCTCCATCAAGCCTGTTCTTTTCATGCATAGCTTTTAAATAGTAGTAATCATAGTTTTTACTTAGATATGACCATGAGATTTTTTCAAAATTTCTGAAGTATTCGCGATCTGAAAAGGACATTTTTGTCTCCTGTTTGGTATATGAGAGCTAGATACCTATAGTTTTAAGGTCTTGTGCAAACTTTTGAAATTCTTTCTTGTTTAATATGTTCAGGCAGCTTTTTAGAATCAGAAGATGAAGCTCAGAAAGCTCGTTGTTTAATATGTGTGGGTTATTCAATATATTCGGAATATGGTTTTTTACTAATGCACATAGTAGTCTGTACAGTGAATATGGTGGTGTATCGTACCGTAGTGCTATCATTTTCCAAAAAATCAATGCACAGGAATAGACAAATTCTATTTCAAGTTCTTCTTTATATTCATCCATGAATCCTCTTTCTTCCAATTCATCCCATAGCATGATCTGATTAGTCAGAAGGTCTACATGATAGAACTCATTGGTGGAGAGAGAGGTGGATACGTCATTTACATAGTAGTGATATAGCTGCTCATTCAGTATATAGGCCTTGGTGTAATACATGTTTAGAAGAACGCCCCAATAGGAATCCTCATAGGCCAGCCCTTCGGAGAAGACTATATTGTTATTTAAAAGCAGTGATTTCTTGATCAATTTACAATGTGGAAGATTATTAATCGTTTTTTTGACTAAAAATTTTTTTCGATCTTCCGGTACGGAAATGACAAGTACTTCATCAGGATTATTTTGTGAATCATCAGTTTCTTTATATATCAGTGTTTTTGAAAAATCCCTGATATACCTGCACTGAACAATATCATAATCATCGGAAAGGGCTATATTGTATAGCTTTTCCAGGTAGTCTTTTTCAAGCCAGTCATCAGAGTCTACAAAGGCAATATATTCGCAGGTAGAATATTCCAAACCAAGGTTGCGGGCGGTTCCTTGGCGTGAGTTAACCGCCAAATCAATGATCATGATATTTTCAGGATATTTGGATTCCCACTGTTGCAAATGTGAAAGTGTAGCATCTGTAGAGCAGTCATTTACACATATTACTTCCAGGGAAGAGAAACCGATTGTCTGCTCTTCGATTGAAGTCAATGCTCTGTCTATATATGCTTCCACATTGTAACAGGGAAGAATCACACTTATCTTTTTCATACATTTACCCGATAAAGACTGAATCTAATATCTTTTCTACAGCTACAGGATAGGTATAATCACGGCATACTCTTTCATAACCTGCCAGAAGAATTGCCATACGGGCACTTTCGTGGGTCAAAAAGAATTTTGCCAGAGCTGCCATTTCTTCAAAGCTGTGATATACAACTATCTCTTTTCCAATCTCAAATAATTCTTCTGTTTCCGGTTGATAGTTGGTCAGTATAAAGCCTCCTGCTCCGATAATGTCAAAGGTCCGAAGGGGCAGACCTGAAAATATGCTGTGTAGAGAGGTTGAAAGGTTTATTCTGGATAAATTGTATGCTTTGGGGAGTTTGTCATTGTAGGTTAAAAAGGGATGATAATCCACTCCTGCAATCTGATCCTTAAGCTCTGCATTTGCTCCATACCATCTGGGATTAAGACCAGCAATTTGCTCCATCATAAGACGTCGCTCTGTGTATGCAACGGCTCTTGCCATAACCACTTCCTCAAAGTAAAGCCTGCTGGGAAGGCCAAGCTTATCCCCCGGATCTTCATCAGATAGAGCGACCATCGCATCTATAAGATCTTCAGACATGGTGTTATGGATTCTGTCTTTGCCATCCCACTTACCCATCATATTAAATGCAATAGAGTTAAGTTGGTCTCTGAGTGCTTCATCTAAATTTGCTCTATAGTAAGCATATCTTCCGTCTACGTATTGCATTCCAACAAAGGATATGTCACAGCTGTAAGCAGTCTCATCAGCTGCATCTATTTTAAGCTGTCCCATCCTGGAGATGTTGGAGGCAAGTGGGAGGTAGTTAACATTCGGAAGGCCTCTCTCAATACAATTATTCATCAGGTATTTGTCGAATATAAAAAAATGATTGGTCTTATTTTGAGCCTCTTTGCTGTATAAAGACTGGAGAGGACAGTCGTAGATCCAGGATGCGTAGGGGATTTCCAGTTCCTTACATGCTGCTGAAACAGTTGGCGAAAAGTTCATTGTCAGCGCTATGTCATAGGGATTGGACCTTACATGCTTAAGGATTTTCTCTACCTCTTTTTCGTCATAAGTCAGCGTTTTACAGGACAATTCAAGGCTGTCACAGGTATTTCCTGATTCAATGGAGCCCCAATATAAATCGTCAAGGACAAGATCTATGCATTTGACAAGTAGGCATCGTTTAGCGTTCAAGTAAAATCCTTTCAATTATCAAACAAGTTATAGATAACATAATTATACACTATATATCGGCCAAAACATAACGCATTTATGATGGAAGACTGTGCAAAAATGAATGCTCAAATGGTAAAATGATTATATGCAAACACGATAGCAAGTTTTTGACATTATTTTGAAAGGATAACTGTGAATACACCTATTATTTCAGTGATCGTACCGGTTTATAATGCTGAAAAATATCTGGATGAGTGTATAGAGTCGATACTTAATCAGTCATTTTCTGCTTTCGAACTGATATTATTGCCGGGGAGCTCAACAGATAACAGCTCACAGATATGTGAGAACTGGAAGAAAAAAGATAATAGAATAAGGATCGTCATTCAGGATATAAACAGCAGTGGATATGCCAGGAATAAAGGGATCAGGGAAGCTGCCGGTGAGTATATCTGTTTTTGTGATGCTGATGACAAGTATTGTGATGATTACCTTAAGAAAATGTATGAAAGCATTACATCAAATAATGCAGATGTCGCGGAGTGTATGTTTTATATAGCAAGCGAGGATTTGCGGTCACAAAGGTTATATCCCTTTCTTGAAGATATAAGATATCTGGAGCACAGCATTATGGAGCGTCAGGGTTCACCTGCGGTTTGGAAGTATATATCTAAAAAAACTTTGTGGATTGACAATGATATAGTTTTTCCTGAAATTAGAATTGCAGAAGATCTTGCTGTCTACACCATGATATGGGCTTATTGCTTGAAAATAAACTATGTCTATGAACCTCTATATATCTACCGAATTGTTGACACATCCTTAAGCAGAACCAAAGTGAAACTGGAGGATAGGATAGCTAATCTCAGAGGCTTTTGTGAATATACAAGTAGTGAGTTTAAAAAGAGAGGGCTATACGAACAATGCAGGTCTACTCTTATAAGCCAGGCTGAATATCATTTAAGTGGCGTGTTCCAATTCATAGAAGATGCAGAGGATAATAAAGATATTTCAGCCCAGATGTCTGACATAATTAAGGATAGCTTTGGAGTTTCTGATACGGTATATGATCATTCTGTTCTTGGGTGGGGAGGAAAAGAAATGCACCCGCTGTGCGCACGGCTTAGAAAAAACCCTTCCAAGGATCTGTTCAGCATAAAGGATATGAGTATGTCTGTGCTGTGTGATCAGGATTTACAAAAGCAGTTCCGGGATTATTGTGATCAAAATGAGCATGATATTGTAATTGTAGACCTTATATCTGAGGCACCTGCGATTCTGGAAGAACTGGCGGATATTTCATCATTTATTCAGAAGTGGGCTCTTGGAGCAGGCATATTTCTGTCATGCATAAACAAAGTGCATCCCAAGGTCTATTTACTGGAGAAGTATGTAGCTGATAATTATTATTCTATGGAAAATACAGGGCTTGTAAACAAGATATTAAAAATGCTCCATGAGAGTTTTATTGGACTATGTCCTGGGTGCAAGTATATACCATCAATACCTGCTGAACTATACAAAAACAATGAAGAGAACGATTACAATATTTCAAAATACGATTGTACTTACTACTACGAGAAGATAGTTGATGACATTCATACACTTTAATACGCTCAATAATACACGATTATATGTTACAATTATAGTAAGGCATAATATAACATTGGGTGATTGTAATGTGCAAAATTCTTTTTCTGGACTGGAACAGCTATGGAAATCTGGACATCCTGTCAGCTATCGATGAACTAAAGGCTTCCGGCAGGGACATCCGGATAGAGCTGTATCCATACGACAATCATATAGAGCGCGATGATAAGCAGTTCGCAGATAAATTCAAAACGGACCTTCAAAAGAAGAGCCCGGATTTTGTCATGTCTTTTAACTTTTTTCCCATTGTTTCAGGGGTATGCAATGAAGTAGGAATTAAATATGTTTCCTGGGTATATGATAATCCCGCTATTAATCTGTATTCATTTACGCTTATAAATCCCTGCAATTATGTATTCCTCTTTGATTCTCAGATGTATGAAGTTTTTGCGAATCAGGGGATCAAAACAGTATATTACCTTCCTATGGCAGCAGCTGTCGAACGGTATGACAGGTTTGAAAAGTCCGATGTTTTCAGAAAAAAGTGGGGAGGAGAGCTTGCATTTGTAGGAAATCTATATACAGAAGGCCATAACTACTATGATCAGATAGAAGATAAACTGTCTGACTATAGTAAAGGATATCTAAACGGCCTTATGCGGGCACAAATGGAGATAAATGGCGCCTGCATTGTGGAAGGCTCAATTCCGGAAAATGTCATGAAGGAGATGGTTGATGCCTTCGGGGCCAAGCCCAACTATGACGGTGTTGAGACCTATGATTACATCTATTCAAATTATGTGGTAGACAGAAAGATTACAGCTCTTGAGAGGACAGAGATGCTTACCATGATTGGTAAAAAGCATTCGGTGAACCTGTTTACAGGGGACAAGAACTTTAAGCCTGAAGGTATTAGTAACCGCGGGAAAGTGGATTATTATAAGGAGATGCCTTATATTTTCAAGAATACAGATATCAATCTGAATATTACTTTACGAAGTATTCAAAGAGGAATCCCGCTTAGGTGCATGGACATTATGGGATGTGGCGGCTTCCTTCTTACCAATTATCAGGAGGACTTCCTTCATTTCTTTGAACCCTTTGAGGATTATGTATATTTCGAGAGCAGACAGGATCTGATGGATAAGATTGAGTACTACCTGACCCATGAAGGGGAACGAAACAGAATCGCAAAATCCGGTTATGAGAAGATAAAGGCAAATCATACATATAGATTAAGACTTGAAGAAATTCTGGATATAGTTGGGAACTAAAGGAAAAAGCATATGAAACTATTGTATCTGGACATACCTATATTTTTTGCTAACAGAGATATGCTGGAAGCTTTCTGGGAATATATGGATGAAGCTGGAGAGCACCTGCAGATACTCAGGTATATGTTTAACTATACTGAGGAATCAGCGAGAAATAATCCGGAGTTCGAGGCAGAATTTCCGGGAATATTGAAGGAACATTCCCCGGATTTTGTATTCTCTTTTAACTTTCTTCCTGTTGTATCTAAAGTATGCAATGCAGAGGGAGTGAAGTATGTTTCATGGATTTATGACAATCCCGAGATACTGCTTTATTCCTATCATGTGATAAATAAATGCAACATCGTCCTGATGTTTGATTCCAAACAGTTTGAGACATTCTGGAAAGGTGGAATCAAGACTGTGGAATATATGCCGTTGGCAGCGTCCACCAGAAGGCTTGATGCAATGATCCCGAATGATGAAACTGTTTCAAAATATAGCGCAGACATTGCTTTTGTTGGATCGCTTTATACAGAACGTAGGAGGTATTATGACGAGATTGCAGAGAAAATAACCCCCTATACCCTTGGATATATTGATGGAATGATAAGAGGGCAGCTCCAGGTGGATGGAGTGAATGTTATGGAGGAAGCTCTGAGACCTGAAATCGTGGACGAGATTCAGAAGGCCAGCAATATCTATCCTCATGCGGACAGCGCTGAGACCAGAGAGTATCTCTACGCAAATTATATTATTAACCGACAGGCGACCATAATAGAACGCAGAGAGATTCTTACGATGATAGGTGAGAAGCATCCGCTTAATCTCTATACCTATGCGGAAAATAATGAATTTAATCCCAAAGGGGTGATCAATAAAGGGGCAGCAGAGTATTTTGTTGAAATGCCCTATGTATTTAAACTAAGCAGAATTAACCTGAACATCACCCTAAGAAGCATACAGAATGCGATACCCCTCAGGTGTTATGACATTCTCGGGGCGGGAGGATTTCTCTTATCAAACTATCAGGTAGATCTGGCCAGACACTTCGTCCCCGGTGAGGACTATGTCTTCTATGGAAACAGGAAGGATATCCTGAATAAGATTGAGTACTATTTAAGCCATGAAGACGAAAGAAAGGCCATTGCGAAAAATGGTCACGACAAAGTACAAAAAGAGCATACCTTCGATGTGAGGGTTAAACAGATTATTGATTTGGTGAAGGCTAAGGAAATATAAATGGCAAAAGTAAGTGTAATCGTACCGGCATATAATTCTCACGATACTTTGGCAACCTGTCTGGGGAGCCTTGTGCACCAGACTCTTCAGGATATAGAGATAATTGTGATCAATGATGCATCCACGGATGATACCTGGGAAATCATGAAGAGGTGTAAGGGACAATTTTCCGATAAGGTCAGAATAATCGACGGAAAGGTTAATCGCGGAAGCGGAGGAGCCAGGAACCAGGGCTTTGATGCGGCAACAGGCGAATACATTGGCCTTGTGGATAGTGATGATTATGTTGCTCCGAACATGTACGAGCTTTTATATAACCAGGCAAAAGAAGGAGACTATGACATAGTAGATAGTGGTTATTATAAAGAGTCAACAGATAAAGCGATTCTTTCCACCGGTGATAACGTCACAGGAACGCTTGATGATGAGAAAAGAAATATTCTAATCGCAGGTGGAGGATACCTTGTAACAAAGATTTTTAGAAGAGAACTTTTTAACTGTCCACCTATAAGGATGAGAGAGAATGTCAGGTGTCTTGAAGATACGGAAATTCTTATATACATGATTCTCAGAGCGAAGAAAATAGGAAATGTAAAGGAAATTTTGTATAAGTATTGCGATATAAAGGGATCAGCTACCAAGCAAATAGACTTGAAAGTATATCTTGATTCAGTAGTCGGTGCAATGAAAGCTATTTATGAGAGGTGTGCTCATCTTTCGGAATATGAGGGGGCAAAAGAATCAATAGACTACATGGCTGCAGTTCTTTATTCCTATGGAATCAACAGATGTTTATTTGAAAATATCAGGAAGTATGGCGCTAAAAAGGAATATATAGATAAATATTTTTTAGGACTAAATGATACACAAAAGGAATATTTGAAGAGTTTATATGGGATAAAGGAACAATGCTTTAGTTTTTTATATGACAAAAACTACATTATACAGCAGAAGTTGGCGGCAATAGATATTGCAATTATGAAAAAGTGTGATCAAATACACAAGGGGTGAATTATGGCTGACGATAAGATCAAGTATTATTCCGTGCTTGTTAGCGAATTGAGTCAAGGTGTGGAAAACGGAGATTTTTCCGGAGAGTTTATCCCGGATAAATATAGATGGGAACATTTGCTTGCACTTTTTTATCTTTCCAAGGCATCAGAAGAAGGCAAGGAAATGTATACGGCTATCTATAACATGGTGATAGCTTCTTCTGAAAAGCGAATTAGAAAAAAAGCAAGGAAAAAGGAAAAAATAAAAATTATATTTCAGAATTACTCCGCAGCCCAATGGCCAGCTATGGACGTATATAACGAATTTGCAAAAGATGAAAGGATAGAAACAGGATTACTGGTTTCTCCAGTTTTAGGCAGGGGAGAGGGGCACTGGGAAGACAGCTATAGCCAGACCTTGAAGTGGTTTAAAGAAAATGATTACAGGATATATGAGGGCGTTAACAATGACGGTAATTTTCCCGGATTTGAGGACTTCGGAGGGACCCCTGATATTGTTTTCATAACATCTTCCTGGTACACAGAATTACCTTATTATCAGCAGTTTATTTCACTTCCGCTTAATTCACTTGTTGCTTATATTCCTTACAGTCTTTACCTTGCAAATAGTATGGATGGTGGATATGGAGACAATAAAGTGTACAACAAAGATACCGTCAATCTAATGTGGAGGGTTTATTGTGACTGTAGCAAAAACTATGAGGGATATAAGAAAAAGCAGTATCTATCAGGAAAAAACGTAAGATTTTCCGGTTACGCTAAAATGGATTATTTTTATCAACAGAGAAACTGGAATGACGACCAGCTAAGAGAAATATGGAAGATTCCGTATAATATAGATGCTAAATCGATGAAAAAAGTGATAGTGGCGCCTCATTACAGTGTTATAGACAAAGGCGTGATTTTGTTTTCCACCTTCAGAAGAAATTTGTGGTTTTTCTTATATTTGGCGCAAAAATATAAGGACGATGTCAGTTTTGTTTTTAAACCACATCCACTTCTTCGTACTGCTTCAGTTAAAGCCGGGTTGTTTAATAGCTATGAAGAATATGATGAATACATCGAAAAATGGGAAGGATTGTCAAATGCGAGAGTAATTCAAGATGCAAGCTATCTGGATCTGTTTGATACTTCCGATGCGATGATAATGGACAGCGGCTCATTTCTTGGAGAATATCTTTATACAGGAAAGCCTTTGCTTTATCTGACAAGACCGGAACAGGCCTTTTTACCGATTGGTGAAAAAGTAGTTGATGTATATTATAAGACGCCCGGTGAGAACTATATGGAAATAGAAAGATTTCTTCAGGATGTAGTCTTAAATGGTAATGACTATATGAGAGAAAAAAGAGAAGCTGTATTTAAAGAGGAATATGATTATAAGACCATCAATGGGATTGGAGCATCAGAGTATATCTGTAACGACGTATTTGATCTAATTAATGCTTAAGAGCGGGAAGGAGCATTATGGTAATTGGTTATACCGCCGGTGTATATGATTTATTTCACGTTGGACATCTGAATCTTCTGAAAAATGCCAAGGGCTTTTGCGACAAGCTTGTTGTTGGAGTTACAGTAGATGATCTTGTTATGTACAAGGGAAAGCAGGCCATGATCCCTTTTGAGGACCGTATTGAGATAGTCAGATCCTGCAAATATGTAGATGCTGCTGTGCCCCAATATGATATGGATAAACTTACCGCATGCAAAAAACTAGGTGCAAGCATACTTTTTGTGGGTGACGATTGGTATGGTACGGATAAATGGAAAGAGTACGAAGCTGAATTTGAAAAGGAAGGAATCAGAATAGTGTACTTTCCGTATACCAAGGGGATTTCTTCAACAAGAATTACAAAGGCATTACAGGAAATTCGTGGTTGGTCTACAGAAGTGGCAAGAAATGCAATTCACTTGAATGTTGATGTGGATGAGGAGAAATGATGGTAGATAAGAATTTTGCTATGAGTTCTTTTCTGGCTCTGAGATATATTGAGAAAAAGGATGTTCACTTTTCTGAAAAATTGCAGTACAGACACCCTATATTATCGAATGATGAACGTATTTATGTCAGGACAGCTGAAGAAATCGGCGAAGCAATTGATAAACAGCTAAATGAGGTTCGCAAAAAAAGCATGAAGACAGGAATTCTTCTCTCAGGAGGCATGGACTCTGCTATTTTAGCATCCTACCTGTCTGGTTGTGATGCATATACATTCAGGTTTCTAGGGGGAGAGTTCCAAAAGGAAGAATTGGAAAGAGCTGAAATATTTGCGAAGGAATATGGCCTTACTCTTCATTATGTTGATATAAGCTGGAAAACGGTTGAAGATAACCTGCCTGCAATTATGATGTCAAAGGGCGGGCCGGTTCATTCCATCGAGCCGCAGATATGTCAGGGGGCAAAACAGGCGCTGCAGGACGGCGTTGACCTGATGATAATCGGAGATGGCAGTGACTATGTGTTCGGAGGGATGGATCAGCTGCTTTCCAGAGATTGGACTTTTGAAGATTTTTACCACAGATATATTTATGTTGAACCTGAAGAAGTTTTGAAGAATCCGGAGAGTATCAGATATCTGTTCGAACAGTACAGGAAGGGTGATGATATAGACTTCTTGAGCTTTATGGATATTGTAGCTACTGAGGAAAGCTATGGCTCATATTCAAATGCTTTCCTGACAGCAGAACTTGACTATTTTGACCCTTATGAAAAGTTGAAAATGGCAGAGCCATTGGATTTAAGCAGAATCAGAAGCGGGGAATCCAAATATCTTATTCGCGAACTGTTTAGGATGAGATATCCGAATATTCCGACTCCCAATAAATTGCCAATGCCAAGACCGGTGGATCAGTATTTTGCAGATTGGGAAGGCCCACATAGAGCTGAATTTAGGGATGACATTGAGATTGACAAGTATAAAGGCAATCAAAAGTGGCTTATCTGGTGCCTGGAACAGTTTTTAGACATGTTGGATGAATAGGGATATTTATGGATTATATTGAACTTAGAGCGAAAATGATAGATTTGGAGCATGAGTGCGCATATTGTGCTATGTGCCTAAGGTTGGAACGATTGGTTTCTGCTTTTGACAGTGTCAAG
Organism: Butyrivibrio sp. DSM 10294; assembly: GCF_028539135.1. Lineage (NCBI taxonomy): Bacteria > Bacillati > Bacillota > Clostridia > Lachnospirales > Lachnospiraceae > Butyrivibrio > Butyrivibrio sp. DSM 10294. The sequence goes on from NZ_JANSWL010000073.1 coordinate 119,922, forward strand.
AAAATTACAACCGGTATTACTGATATTTTGAGTGATTTGGCACAATGTGGAAATGAATATAGTCCTGAAAGCTTTATGATAAAGATTTCCCCTATGCTCAATAGCGTTATTACTTATCAGAAGAGTAACAATTTTTCTCTGTTGGCTGATGTTCTGGAAGTGGAACTAAGTGCATTGATCAGTGACTGGATAATAGATACTACTGAAGCTTATAAGATAGAACACATAGATTATTTTGATAAAAATATAGATGCGCTTTTTCAATGTGGACAAAAGGAAGTCGCACAGCTGCTAAGGGGAAGTACATTTCCTGATACACATTTCATTAGTCCTATTGTTGCGGGGAGCGGAGATATAGTTTTTTCTTTTGAAAGTAAGGCAGAGCAGAAAATTATAGCTGGTTTGGTGAACCCTTATCGAGATGCATTACAGTATGCTTTCTATAATTGCGAGGTAGAAAAACTTGAATATTCCCTGACCGGATTCGAAATGATTTATGAAGCAATGGCGATAATAAGGATGAATTATGGTGTTCCGGTGACTATATGTGAATCGGATATTGTACATGCAAGGCAGGTTCTTACTTATCTGGACTTATCACGGTTTATAGCATCCAATCGTTTGCTCTTTGTGGTCGGAGAAGTTAGAAGCGCCTTATCTGATGCGATAGTAAAAGGGACATTATTGACAAAAGCAGAATCTATTTCAGCTTTTTCAAGTGATGTCAAGGAACTGCTTACAAAGTATCGTGCATTGATGCTCCCAATCAAAGAAAATAGCCAGCTGCTTGCTTTTAACTTTCATAAAAATATTGAGCTGGATGACCCTTGTGTAACAGAAATATCCAATCGGTTTAGGGATAAGGAAATCTATATGGTGGCTGGCGGACCATCACTTTCACCATGCATGCCGCTACTTGAAAAAAGGACAGAAAACAGCCTTATTTTGTGCGTGGGAACGTCTGCCGGAAAGCTCGCTAATCAAGGAATAGATCCTGATTTCATAGTTCTTATAGATGGACTTCCTGCAACAAGGAAGCAGTTAATGCATGATTTTGATTATAAAAAGACTGAATTTATTTACCTTGCGACAGCTTATTATGAGACAGTGAAGCTTTTTGGCGGAAAAAGATATATTGTGTATCAGAATGAATACGAGCTTTCTGAAAATATGGCAACAGAGAAAAGCTTGCCACTATTTAAAACCGGTGGTTCTGTTTCCACCCTGGCACTGGATCTGGCTGTAAAACTTGGGGCAAAGAAAGTGACCTGCTTTGGCCTGGATCTTGCTTACACCTATAACCAATTCCATGCATCCGGAATATCAGATAATAATGATGTCGAAGCTGAGCAGGGAAAGATTATCCTGAAAAGCACAAGCGGAGGCGAAGTAAGGACGGCAAGTAACCTCGCTTCTTACCATGACTGGATTGAGAAGTATATCGCAAGTACAGATAATCTCCCTGAATTAGTGAATATTTCCGACGGCTCATATATAAAAGGCATGAAAAACATAACAGTAAGTGAAGCTCTTAAAATGATGTAAAAAGTACAGAGGCTTAGGCTTATGGAAAAACAGATCAATTTAGGCGGAAGACTTGTAGGCGATGGCTGTGATCCTTACTTCATCGCCGAGATAGGAATCAATCATAACGGAGATCTTGCTGTGGCAAAAAGGCTAATCGATGCTTCTTTTGCCATTGGATGGGATTGCGCCAAATTCCAGAAGAGGACCCCGGACATAGCTGTTCCGGAGAGTCAGAAGAACGTCATGCGCACCACACCTTGGGGCGAAATGACCTATCTGGAATACAAAAAGCGCATCGAGTTCGGCAAAGAGGAATACGACTACATAGATAAATACTGCAGAGAAAAGCCCCTGGCCTGGACCGCTTCACCCTGGGATATTCCGAGCCTTGAGTTCTTGTTGAACTATGATATCCCCTTTATCAAGCTGGCATCCGCCACCAACGGAAGCACAGAGCTGATAAAAAAGGCCTGCGCATCAGGAAAGCCTATTATCATGTCCACAGGCATGTCCACTCAGGAGGAGCTTGATAAAGCTGTTGACCTTCTCGACAGGTTCAGCAATGGAAACTTCGCTCTTTTGCATACCAACTCTGTATATCCGGCGCCCATAGATGAGCTGAATCTTAAATACATCCAGACTCTGAAAAAGAGATACGGATGCGTGGTGGGATACAGCGGCCACGAGCAGAACCTGGAACCCACTGTTGCAGCGGTTACTTTGGGAGCTGACATTGTTGAGAGGCATGTCACATTATCCCATGACATGTGGGGCACGGATCAGAAGGCCAGTTTGGAGATCAACGCCATGTATCTTTTGTATCGCCGTTGCCGTGACATCAAGCGTATGCTTGGGGATGGCGAAAAGAAGCTTGAAGAGGACGAACTGCAGGTTAGAAAAAAACTACGAGTTGAGGAAAAATAATGGAAACAGTTGCATTTATCCCTGTACGAGGCGGGAGCAAATCAATACCTCTGAAAAATATAAAAGAAATCTGCGGAAAGCCCCTGGTCTACTGGACTGTTGCCGCTGCCTGCAAGGCGGAGTGCATTGACAGGGTCTATGTGGCAACGGACAGTGCTGAAATTAAGTCCGTAGTGGAGCAGTTTTCCCAAAAAGAGATTGAAAATGGAAGTGCTTATTTCAGCAAAGCAGAAGTCATTGACAGAAATCCCGAGAATGCCTCTGACACAGCATCTACAGAGTCGGTTATGCTGGAGTTTGCCGAAAAATATGATTTCAAAAATATAGTTCTGATACAAGCCACTTCCCCAATGCTTGAGAGCAGCGATATTGACGGCGGTTTTGAACTCTATAAAATGCCTGACACCGACAGTGTACTGTCTGTGGTACGTCAAAAGAGGTTCTTGTGGGATACAGATAAAAGCGGGTACGCAGTGGCTTCAAACTATGACTACAAGCATAGGCCAAGACGTCAGGAATTTGATGGATATCTTATGGAAAATGGCGCATTTTACATCACTGCAAAGGAGAATCTGACAACGTCAAAGAACAGGCTTTTCGGTAGGATCCGTGCTTATGAAATGAGTGAGGATTCAGCGCTGGAGATAGATGAACCCAATGATTTTATTATAATAGAAGCCCTTCTTCGGAAAAGGGAAAAGAGTATCTGCAATTCAGGTGAAAGACCTGAAATAAAGATGATTGTCACCGATTGCGACGGATGCCTTACAGATGGCGGAATGTATTATTCCGAAAATGGAGATGAATTAAAGAAATTCAATACCAAGGATGGAATGGCGCTGGTAAGAGCCCATGAGAAAGGAATTATCACCGGAATAATTACCGGTGAGTACAGGGAACTTAACAGACGCCGGGCAGAGAAACTGCGAATGGATTTTATCGAGAGTGGGATAAAGGATAAAATGGCAGCTTTAAAAGCGGTTTGCGACAGATTTGGCATTGACCTTCGGAACGTCCTGTATATAGGTGACGATATCAATGACATTGAGCCGATGAAGGCAGCAGGTGTTTCTGCCTGCCCTAAAGATGCAGCGAAGCAGGTAGCAATAGCTGCTGACTATATTTCTGAGGTTAAGGGCGGATATGGAGCTGTACGGGATATTATTGAAATCCTGATTGGAATCTGATGGTATGAACATTCTTCTTTATGATTTTTTAAATTCATATATCCAGCATGATCTTATTTACTTCCTCCAAAAGATGGGGCACAAGTGCAATAACGTGAACTATCACAAGGAAGTTGATAAGTATAATGATGATGCTTTTTTTGAGAGAATGGAAAAGGATCTTAAGGAAGGCTCTTATGATCTGGTCCTTACCACCAATTTCTGGCCAATAGTTGCAAAGGTATGTAAGAAGCATGATCTTAAGTATATTTCATGGTTTTTTGACAGCCCGCCCAATCTTCCAACTGCGGAATGTATGGACTATTCCTGCAATACAATTTTCTTTTTTGCCAGAGCTGACTATGAGACCTATAAGAAAATGGGGCTGGATAACGTTCACTATCTGCCTCTTGCGGTAAACACTAAGAGACTCCGCAGTGTTAAGACAGATTATGCCAAGTACGGCGCAGAGATTTCCTTTGTGGGAAAGCTCTATGAGTCCATGCTTCCGGCATTCATGAGCCATATGACCGAGTATCAGCGGGGATACCTTGACGGAGTGGTGAAGGTGCAGCTGCAGCTATATGGCGGATACATCGTAGATGATGTGGTGACGGAAGAGTTCGCTCAGAGTGTCAGAGACAGATATCTGAGCCTGTCCGAAACGGCTGTGCAGCTGACCAAAAAAGAAATCAGCTGGGCCGTGGCTTCTTACGTGACACATCTCGAGAGAATGACACTTCTTAGTATTTTATCAAAAAAGCATCAGCTCAAACTTTATACTTTTGAGCTTACGGAAGATGAGAAGAGAATGCTTCCTGAAGTGGATTTCTGTGGCTCAGTAAATTACCTTACAGAAATGCCACAGGTTTTTGCGGCAAGCAAGATCAATCTTTGCCCTGTCCTGAAGGCCAACAGATCCGGAATACCCCTGAGAGCATTGGATGTAATGGGCTGCGGTGGATTCCTTCTGTCAAGCTACCAGTCTGAGCTTTACGAGTATTTCATAGATGGCGAGGAATGCGTGATGTATACCTCGTTGGAGGATGCTGTGGAGAAGGCGGAGTTTTATCTCCGGAACGAGGATATAAGAGCTCGTATTGCCTGCGCAGGCTATGAAAAGATACTCGCTGATTTTAGGTATGAGGACAGAATAGATGAATTGCTTTCTTGAATTAATCAACTTCTCTTATGATAAACGTTGATTCAACTCCATATTTTTTTCTGTTAGCAGCATATTTTTGGTCGATAGTATACAGCGCTTGGATCAATTTTCTTCTATGCTCTGAATCTGGTGAAGATGCCAAACCTGATTGACGTTGGTAATAATCATATAAAGGCTCATTTATAAACCTTACATAGTACTTTTGAGAAAATCTTAGAATGAATTCCCAATCTTCATAAACATATATTGATTCGTCAAAACCGCCAATATCCAAGGCCGCTCTCTTTTCTATTAGCATGGCAGATACTTGAAGATCGTTTTTGTACAAAAGCACAGGGAAAATAAAACCATCCTTTTTACAAAGCGGTTTATTCAGACTTGGAATATAAACAGCTTCTGCTTGAGCATGTCCTCTTATCCTTCGAGCATGGTTCACTGCAATCGGGTAGACTGCTTTTATACTGTCGTAGGACGCCCATATCATTGCCATTTCTTTTTCAAGTTTATCGAGCCTGCAAAGGTCATCATCATCATGATATGCGACATAATTCGATGTGGCTGCTTTTAGTCCGATGTTTCGTGTCGCGGTAATGCCTTTGTTTGTCTCGTTTTTTATGTACTTTATTCTTTTATCTGAGAAGCTTTTTACAAGCTGCTCAGTTTCATCGCTAGAAGCATCATCGACAATAATCAGTTCGAAGGCCTGATATGACTGAGCAAGGATATTTTTGATAGATGTGCCTAAGTATTCCTGCCTGTTGTGGGTTGTGATAATTACACTTACAAGGTTGTTCTCACATATATCTGCGTCCAATTCTCCTTGAGTACTGTACGTCTTATTAATGAGTGACAGTGTATCAAGATTTTTGCGGCCTAAATTATATATGAATTCATTCTCAATCCATTTTGGAACAATTTGCAGCATTACATATTGAAGTACTTGGAAAATGGATATCTTTATGGGTGACTTTTCACCGGAAATTCTTCCGAGCCATAGGCTGTAGAGATAGTATTTCTGCACAAAGTGTGCATCAATACTGTCTTTGTACTTAGCATATATATTAGGAATGTTCTGAAGCAGTTGCAACAGGTTTGTCTGAGCGGTCATATTGGCGGCTATTCTGTCAGCGACAGACGTAGGGGAAGCGGTGCTGTCGTACCTGCAGTAACCATGGTCTTTTGTAAATACGACGGAGTCTGCAAAAAGAAAAAGTGGGTATGCGAAAGTGATGTCGTCATCATAAATATCTTCGCTGAAGGCCTGGTTGATCTCCCGTAAGAAATCTGTTTTATAAAGCATAGAGTAATAGCGCTCATCAATGGGAAGATTTCCTAAGAACTGCTTTCGGTCACAGTCACATGTTAAACAGTATTCTTTGAAATTGTATGCGGAAAATGGGTCGTCATCGAAGTATTCGTATTCGTCCCATGCCTTGGTAACCCCGAATGAAACTATATCAGGGAAAGAATGACTTGCGATTATTTCGTCCAGAACAGAGAAGAACTTTTCATGTATTATGTCACCTGCTCGCATGAATAAAAGGTACTGTCCGCTGGCTTCCATAATTCCTTGGTTAAAGGCATCGGCCCTTGTACTGATAGTAGGAGCATCGATTATTATTGTGGAATTATTTAGCTCACAGCAAATAGCATCAAGTTCATTGCAATAATCCGGAACTGTACATATTACAATAATCTCCAGTTCATCTGGAGAGATGCTTTGTTTTAGTATGCTGCTGTATGTTCTTTTGAAGTTTTCGTTTTTGTCTAAAAAAGGAATAATGATACTGTATTTTTTCATTAGGGTTATCCTTATGGATGTATGGCAACGAGTGAATATATACTTTATAATAATTATAGTCGCAATAACGATATGTGTTCAATAATATTTCAACAATGCGGCAGAGGTTATAAATGTGTATCGTCAGAAATAAAAAAGGAAATAACTATGCTTCACAGCAACCATGCACTAATCCTTCGACGTGGAAACATCAATTATGATTCACTGACTTCCTTCTCGGCGCTTTTATCTAAAGCGCTTGGTTCTTGTGGGATAGAAGTGGATTATTGGGATTTGGACAGAAGTAATGAGAAGCTGGATAAAAGGCTTAGCGAGGTGAGATATGATTTTGCCCTGACCTTCAATTCCATTGGTCAGCATAACTATAAGGTGAATGGGGAGAATATCTGGAACAAGCATCGGATTCCTTTCTTTAACTATATTGTGGATCATCCGCAAATGCATTCCATTTATCTTTTTTCGGAGTGCAGTAACTACTATTGCTTGTGCCTTGACAGAGATCATGTGGATTATGCAAAGCGATTTTATAAGGATGTAAAGGATGCTTTTTTCCTGCCTCTTGGAGGAAGCGATTCTGATGAGGAAAAGGTTGATGACAGCTTTGAGGAATTTGAGCATCGTGAGTTTGACGTAGTTTTTACCGGGAGTTATGTGGATAGGGATGAGCTGGATGGAAAGATCCTGGCCCTTCCGGAAGCTGTAAGAAATATCGAGCTGGCATATCTTGACCATATGCTGGATAACAGGACACTGAGTCTGGAAGAAGGCTTGACGGCGATTCTTCCGGATTTCGGAATTGATCCTTCTGATGAAAAAGCATATTTTGGATTCGCCAATGCTCTTTTCCCTATAACAAATAATTATCTTCGTTCCTATACAAGAGAAGAAGCAGTGAGATTCCTGGCTCAGTCAAAGGGGACTATCCATCTGTTCGGAACCGGTTGGGATACCCTGGATGACTTGGAAAATGTGGTTTTGCATGGTTCGTGTACATACCTGGAAACGGCTGCCATTTATAAAAAAAGCAAAATAGTTTTTAATGTAATGCCATATTTCAAGAATGGCGCCCATGACAGAATCCCGACATCAATGCTTGCCGGTGCTGCGGTGCTTACAGATGATAGCAAGTATTACCGGGATGTTTGCGAAAAGGCTGGTCATGAGATTATGAGATTCTGGAACCTTTCTGCACCGGAGGCTTTGCCGTATATTGTTGATGATATGTTATCTGATCCTGATAAGCTGTATGAGATTGCGCAGAGGGGGCTTCATTTGGCTCGAGGGAATATGACTTGGAATAGGACTGCGGAGAAGTTGGTGGGAATTTTGGAAAACAGATGTGATTATGGGTGATGCAATATTATGAAGAAGATTTCGATTATTATTCCATGTTACAATGCAGAAAAGTGGTTGCCGGATTGTTTTAGATCCTTGCAAAAGCAAACTATGAACATCGATGATTTGGAATTTATATTCGTTGATGATGCTTCAAATGACGATGGTGCAACAGTAGAGATGCTTATGGGATTTGAAAAGGAGTATCCTGACAGTGTTCTGATAATACCGTTAGAGGAGAATCTGAGACAAGGTGGAGCGAGAAATGTGGCTCATCAATATGCCTCTGCAGAATATCTTTTGTGTTTGGATTCTGATGATATTTTGTCGCCGAAAGCTTGCGAGGGTTTGTATAAACTTGCTAAGGAATATGATGCGGATCTTTTATTGTTTGGCCATGACAGTATATATGGGGAGTTGCATTATGATGAAGTGGAATTCTCAGATGACAATGAAAGTAAAATAGTATATATGGATTTTAAGGAACATCCTGAGTATAGAAAGCCTTATCTTGTAGGAGCAATAGGTGGCTTTGGCTGTTGGGGGAAACTTTTTAAGAGAAAAAACGTACTAGCAAGTCGTGCCTGTTATGCGGAGCATGTTGTGTACGAGGAACCAAAGTTTGTTCTTCCTCAATACCTTTTTGCGGATAATATGGTGAAGACAGATTCAAAGTATTACATATATAGAAAACGGTTTGAATCAACCATGACCTCGCAGTTAGGGAAAAGGATTCTTGACCATCCTAAAGTGCAGCTGGAATTATATGAGTATCTTTTGGGATTGGGCGAAAAGTATAGAGAGTATAAAGAAGAGTTGGACTTTCATTTTGTTTATTCTTATTATCTGGAAACACTTTTCTTTTATGCAAAGAATTATGGGGCTTTTTTACCATTGGAATATTTTCATGAGATGCAGCAGATATGCAGAAAACTTGTACCCAATATACTCAGTAGTACATATATTTACACTGAAAGCGATAGGCAGTGCTTTGAGACCATTTTTCAAGAGGTGATAAGTCAGGAACAGCTTAAGGGCATAGCTGATAGGATTGTATAATTTCATAACACAATTGGTGTCACTACACCGATGCACAGATTATGTATGAATTACATCACGCATAGTGCTGATTAATTCGGCAAATCGTACATCCCAACTATCATGAGCTTTCGCGGTTTCATAACCTCTTTGGGCAATTATGGAAGCTGCGCTAGGGTGTTCTAAGAGCCATTTTACATCAGCTGCCATCTGGGCAGGATTTGATAAGTCAAAATATATGATATTTTCGCCATCTCTATAATTCATTTCTAAGTAAGAGCTTCTATCTGTGACACATAATGCACCATTAAGCATAGAGTCAAAATTTTTTTCGCTGCATCCTTGTTTATACCAGGGAATAAAGCAGAGAGAGATTTTTGCTTTCCCTATGTAGGGCATGAGTTCTTCCGGTGATATTCTGTCGTGGATGGTAATGTTATCTGAAAAAGGATATGCTTCGTCAATCCAGGAGTTACCACCGAAAATTTCTACTTTTATCCTCATATCATCTAATGCTTTCATGCCGGATAGCTTGGTGAGTCTTCTGGCAATACTTTCTATAAGACCTGCATAATTTAAGTTAAGTTCAAGAAGTATATCTTTTGAAGGCGAGATATTTGTTGAGTCTAAATACAGAGAAATTGCTTCTGCTGTGGAAAGATTCGTGTTTTTTAGTAGCAGAGATATTGTGGAGCTATAAAAGCTAGCTCCATTATCTTCAAATAATTTAATTGAAGGAAAAGAAGGAATGTTTTCTTGGCAGCTTCCCATATATAACACATCTATGGGGCGCTCTTCAAAAGGAATACTATTATCAACTTCAGTGCCACCATTAGGAAAAAAGAAGGTATCTTTTACCAAAGGATAGTATTCCTTAATGAACTGTATATGCTCCAGGTCAAGACATAGAGCATATGTGTCGCAAAAAGGTTTCAAAAGAGCATCGTCATAGTTCCTGGGATGATCCACGAGATGGTCAAAAACAGGAATATTATGTCGTTTCCAATAATTTATACCATCATTGGACTCAAGGCGGATGCCTACGTTGTTTATGGTATACATTACTGTATTGGGTCTGTTGCTGAAATTGTGAAATGCTTCGCTGTTGTAGGATTCCTGAATGTTCGCATCAGCGACATATATATTAATACTATTTGAATGACAGTATTTGATCAGCTGATCTATGAAGTAGTCAACGGTTTTTAACATTCCTTTAAATACGATAATGTTTATATCTGACATTTGTTAGAGCCTCCTTAAAAGGGGGAAATAGATCACAAAGTAAAAATATTAAATATCTGTAATTCCACGCTGCTCCACTATATCAAGAATCTTTTTGGCATATTGTTTCCAGGTAAAATTAGCTAGTGCATATTCTCTACCTCTTTTGGCAGTCAGTGACAGTAAATACTCGTCTTTTAAAATATCATGTATTTTTTCTGCAAAGTCGTCGTCATATGAATATGTAAAGACATAGTTCCCAAGGGTGTCTGATATATATTCGCTTGGATCAGTAAGAACAGCAGCACCTTGCAACATTGTGAATGGAATTCTATCGTGACATCCGTTTTTAAAAAGAGGCATTATATTTAGTACTATCTTTGCATCTGAGTAGATCTCAGGCATTTTTGAGAAGGGAACAGTTCCATGATAAATAGCTTTGTTGTTTGGACATCCATCAAAAAGTCTCTGCATTCCATCACCATAAAGATGAATTGGAATGTTGGATTTTAAGATTGATCCTAGTATTTCTTCCCGTTGGAAAGTTCTCATGAAATGGTTTGCCAGTTGTATTTTGAACATAATATCCAGATATTCGGTGTCTGGAAGCTCGAGCTTTAGCTCTTCATGAATAACATAGTCATATGCTGCGCTAATGTCTTCATTCCTGTAAGATAACATTCTGTCTATCACATATAGGATTATATTATTGTATGGCTCGGGATATTGTTTGAACTCCTCAATCATTGTCTGACAGGATTTTCCAATAAGAGTGCCTGCAAATATAATGTCTTGTGATCTTTCTGAGATTTCCTTAGGTTCACAACTATCATCATAGGCCGCAGCAAGAGGAAGAAAATATGCACCTGCCAGTTTGGGAAAATATCTTTTTAAGAAAGCTACATGGTTTCTATCAACGCAAACAATATGGTAGTTGTTACAAGTGCTTTTTAAACTTGCATAATGGTCCATGGGATGGTCCAGGAGAATATTTATAAACGGTATCTCGTATAAATCATAGATGTTTTTTCCGGCCAAAGAAATATCCTGCTGTCCTACTGCGTTAAATGCAATAGCCGCATCGTATTTTCTGGAGGTGATCACCTCCATGTACTTCAGCACCTGTTCGGGGGCTTGTGAAACATCTATTTCGTCGCATATTATTCCGAGTAGTTCAAACTCTTTTTTGAGATTAACTACCATGGCATTTATAGAGTCATAACAGCTTTCGCCCATCTTAAACAAAACGATTCTACCGAACATACTGGTTGCCTCCTCGGCATGGTTGACATGATATAATTATAAACGAAAATGCGATAAGATATCAACTGATAGCGGGACGATTGGCTCGCTATTGGTAACCTGGGCTTGGTTGGGAAAATATGTCTGGTATCAAAAAAGATGCGATAACAGAATATCGGTACAATTAGCCCCCGAAAGGTTCGATTCCTGTCGAGGATCGAGTTACATACCGTATGGCTGAGCCATTTTATAAATCTTATTTTGCAAAGTGTGTTGTATTCTTATGGACAATAGATGTAATACCGCTAGGCAAGAGAACTTGGGGACGCTGTCCCAAGTTATGATGACAATTCTTATGAACAGCAGATAGTCGCATAGGTTTATTGATTATGTGAACGCTGAAAAGTAGTAAAATAGATTGTTTCCAAGAATAATTAAGCCCGCGGCTTTTTTATGCCATAAAGGTTGCAGAGAAAGTGAAAAACGTGAAAATGAAATACTGTCACGGATGTGGTGAAAGGCTTTGGAATTATGGAATTCTAACATTGAACAGCCGCGGGCTTTATGTAGGCAATAATTGAAAAAGTACACAAATTGACAAAAATGTACTCTTTACATATAATTAACATACATTCTCATGGAGGTGATAGTGTATGGACAAGTGTGAAAAGGATCCAGACGGTTACAGCCCGGATGACATTGTCGCTAAGCTTAGGCGATATATTGATTCGGGCAGAAACGGAATCGATTATACATTTTTGTACAGAGATAAAAATGAAGAGTTTTTTTCAAAGTATATTATCACCGAAAATGATCGTATAGATATTTTGAGAAAGCTTACTACAGATAGTTATAGTGGGTGGGAATATAGCGATAATTCCAATTTTCCTCGAGATATTGTACATGTTTTCAAATATGCAGCGTCTTTTATTCCAAGGGGAATAGAAGATGCTCCGAGTGAAATGGTTAGGCTTTATATTAAAATCACTTGGTCTAAGTACCAAAATAATATTTTACTTATAATATCATTTCATGATTAATTAAGGGGATTTAGCTTTTTTATTGCTTTGGGGATGTAGGAGAGTGTAGATGGATATTTTTATGGATAAGGTTTTATGTGCTGAATGCGGATGTATGCAGGAATATGACATTGTTTCTGAAAAAAGTGAAAGAGTTTGGAATGGAATAACATGTAACTTTAATAAACGGGTCGCATTATGCAAAAAGTGTGGACACAGGGTATATGTTCCCGGAATGGATGATCTCAACGAGAATGAATTTGATGTAAAATGCCGAGAAGAGCATGATTATATTCTTGTTGGAGAAATTGAAGAAATACTTGAGAAATATGATGTGGACAAGAGGCCCCTTTCCAAAGTCTTGGGACTTGGTGAGCATACAATTGAAAACTATCTAAAGGGTCAGCTGCCAAGTAAGCGTTATTCAGATATGCTTCGCAGAGTTCTGGGATGTTATCTTTACATGCAGAATTATTATGAAAGTAATAAAGATAAGTTGAACAAACATGCTGCTGAAAGATTGGAAAAGAGGCTGAACTTCTACGATCAGATTAATTCTCATGAATCAAAAATTGAAGAAGTTGCGTTATATATTCTTAATTCAAAATATGAGATAACCAATATGTCTTTGCAAAAGCTTTTGTATTATATTGAGGCGTTTGCGCAGGTGCTACTTGGCAAAAAGATTTTTGACGAGCGCTGCGAAGCATGGGCATATGGCCCGGTATATCCCAAGATTTATTCTAAATATAAATCCTTTGGAAAATCACAGATTATTGTTGATGAGATTGATTTGACTGATTGCCTGGATGAAAATGTGAAAAACATAATAGATTTTGTTTTGGGGAAATTTGCTATTTATAATGGCGTTACCTTAATGGATCTGAGCCATTCGGAATCCCCTTGGAAGGATGCACATTCCGGATATGGCAAAAAAGAACATTGTACGGAACTGATAACTCATGACGCAATTACAGAATATTTTTCTGCTGTTAATGAAAAATATGATTTAAGCACTGATAATGGAGTAAAGAATTATATCGCATCGTTGGGGGTTATATGAGTAGGGAAACTTGGGGTGCAGTGTAGAAGAACTGATTGACGATTTTTATATTATCCCCTGAGTCTTTAGATAAGCACTGACTTTGCAGAGCAGCTGTCTTGCCTTTGCTACCTGGTCTTCGCATTCTGCCTTGTTGGCTACATAGAAATCATCGTGATCAGATGAATTTCTGATTCTTTCTATACTCTGAAGGATGCGCAGATCATCACGGCTGAAAAAGTCACAGGGTTGATGGATAAATTCCATGTTAAAAGTCTTTATTACTCCGTTATGCGATTCTGAGTCTTTGCCAATAGCTGCCAGAGCTGCTTTGACAGCTGTTTCCCCGGCATAAAAGGCTCTATTGTTAGCGGATTTATAGTGCTCACACTGTAGCAGATCTGTAGCTTCATCAATAAGTTCCTTGGCTCGTTCATATCTTAACTTGGCAAGATCACGCATATTATCAGCGTTCATATAGTATTATTCCGTCCTTTGCGATGTTTTTGAAAAATGGATACCAGGATTTCTTTTCTTCAAATTCCTTTTGGGGAAGACAGACAAAATTTACGACAGCCATGGTATCAAAGCCAATCTGTGTAGCAAGTTCGTCCAGCTGATGGCTGTATTTTTTGACCTGTTCCCTGTCACTGTCGGTGAGAATGGCAATATCTATATCTGAATCGGCTGTATAATCACCTCTTGCGCAGGACCCATACAGTATTATCTTCCGGCAGTCTTCATTCATGATTTGGGGGAGCTCGTTTAGTATAGTATTTTTTATGGGTTCAAGAGTAATCTCAAGATCATACCCCTTATTTGTCTCTACTAATATCTTTTCCGAAATAGCCTGTTTAATAAAAGTTGCTACAGGCAGACCGGATTGCTCGATGGCGGGAAAAATATCATTTTCATACTCTTTTTTTTTGTAACGGACCTTGAGCTCCTGCTGTTTTTCCTTTATGTACTTCATGGTAGCCTTTTTGGAGGCATTATCGTAACTCATGTTGGTACCTCTTTGTCACTCAGTTAATGAATTTGTATCTGCCTAAATTATAACAGTTTACCAAATACATGTCTATAGGGCACTATATCAAGTTGGGATCTGACTCCATGGGGCTGGCATGGAACTTTGGAACTTGGGGACTGTCCCCAAGTTGATTCTGTGAACGCCGAAAAGCTAGTAAAACAGCGCATTTCCAAGAATAATAAAGCCCGCGGCAATAAACGCTGAGGGCATTTTTCGTGCATCAAAGGTGCCATAGCAGATTGAAAATATATCGCTGCAGAGATATAATTTAACTATCTCTAAAGCGATATATAATTGCGGCAAGTAAGTCTTTATTGGAGGAATCATGATAATCTATCACGGCTCGGAAAACATCATCTATAATCCGGTCTTTGGTGGCGGCAATCCAGGCAATGACTATGGAAGAGGCTTTTACTGCACTGAGGATAAGGAATTATCCAAGGAATGGGCATGCAAGAAGGCTTCCGATGGCTTTTCGAACTGCTACGAACTGGATACCAAGGGGCTTTCTATTTGTAATCTTAATGAGGATTATAATATTTTGAACTGGCTTGCTCTTTTGACCAGATACAGAGGCTATTGGCAGAAAAAGAGCATTGCCGAGGAGGCCAAGAACTTTTTACAGACAAACTATCTGGTGGATATATCCGGATTTGATGTGATCAGAGGTTATCGGGCAGATGTTTCCTATTTTTCATTTGTGCAGGATTTCATAATGGGAACCATTTCGCTGCAAAAGCTCTCTCAGGCAATGAAGCTGGGATGCCTTAATGACCAGATTGTGCTAAAGAGTAAAAAGGCCTTTGAGCAGCTTTCTTTTGTCAGCTATGAATCAGCGGAGGCGACAGTTTATTTCCCGCAGATGAGCACAAGGGATAAAAACGCACGCCGGGAATATCAGGAACTTCGGCCATCAACAAGCATACTGGATGAGATATACATTCTGGATATCATGAGAGGAGGTGTTGACCTTGGGAAGCTGCGCATATGATGAGATGTATCTTCCTCTGGCTCAGAGGGTTATGGGGGATATGTATGATTATGCTGTGAATACTCTGGGCATGGACCTTTGCTCTTTTCACGAGATGTTTATTATAAGCGGTATGAGCCGCCAGTTTGAGATTGGAAATCCTACTTATGTAGCGGGCAAAAACGGCTGTGAAGTGGCAAGGGAAGTCATCCATACCTGCTCTGACAGGCGTATTGATGCGGAAGATGTCATGTATATCGATAAATCCAGGGAATACTGGATTGGCTGGGCTCTTGCATATTATCAGTGGTCCTGCGGCAGAAGCTTTAGGAGCATTGAGGAAAAGGTGCCTATCAAACAAATATACGGAATGTATGACACACTTCATGAGGCAGATATATCCTTATTCGTCGAGATTCTTGAAGAAAAATGCATGAAGAGCCTGGAAGAGAGCAGGCTGAAGCGCCTTCGCAGATATGCAGGGCTGTCCCAGAAGGCTCTGGCGGAAAAGGCAGATGTTCCGCTAAGGCAGATACAGTTATTTGAACAAGGACAGCGGGATATCAGTAAGGCTCAGGCCATTACAGTGCTCAAGATAAGTAAAGCCTTGGGATGCAATGTGGAGGAACTAATCGGCAGTGGTAACGATAGGTAACGAATGCTGTAGATGCTGAAGATATTGCGGGCACGGATTCCCTTGGCTTTATGTTGTCTATGGACGATGAGCTCTATGACAGGGCCATAGCGATACATACCACTTTTATTCCCTTCAGAGAATATGCAAGACTTTTGAATATTCACGATATTGGGCGGAAAAAGATAAGGCAATCTGTTATGGGGTAACAGGCGGAGTTGCTCAATATCTGTCTTTGTTTGATCCGAAAAAGAGTCTTGATGATAATATCAAACGATTATTTTTTAATACGGACGGATATCTGTTTGATGAGACGAAAAATCTTCTTATTCAGGAATTTACTGATGTGACACTTGTAAATAACATCATGGGGAAAACAAATCTTGTGTTGATAACAGTGGATGATATGTACAAAAATTCATAAATAATTTAGATTGGTTAATGGTAAAATATACTTAAATACAACAAGAAATATTTGATTATAAAAACACCATAATCATTATAATATCCGTTTGGAGCAGCCACATGCACATGAGAGCCCAGATCCTCTACGGAATCGACAACCTCAAATACGTCGAAATGGAAGCGCCCCCGGCAAGACCCGGCGAGGCGCTTGTTAAGGTTACGGCCTCCGGTATCTGCGGCTCAGACGTTCCAAGGATTTATAAGACTGGCGCCCACAACATGCCCCTTATTCCGGGACATGAGTTTGCTGGCATGGTGGTGAGCTGCCGGGACAGGCCTGATCTTGAGGGCAGGAGAGTTGGCGTTTTTCCGCTGATTCCCTGCGGAAGGTGTCCTGAGTGCGAGAGCAGACGCTTCGAGATGTGCAAGAATTATAACTATCTTGGATCCCGCAGAGACGGCGGGTTTGCTGAGTATGTCAGTGTTCCGATATGGAATCTTGTGGAGCTTCCGGATGAGATAACAGACGAAGAGGCGGCGATGTTAGAGCCTATGTCTGTTGCGGTTCATGCCATGAGACGGATTTTTTTGGACAAAAGAGATACGATCGTGATCTGCGGCCTTGGCACCATAGGGCTGCTACTGTCAATGTTCATATATGATGCGGGCTACCGGAAGCTCTTGTTTGTGGTCAACAAGGATGTTCAGAAGAGTAAGCTCATCGGCATGGGCTTCGACGAGGATCAGATCTGCGATGTGAGATACGGTGATCCCACTGCATTTATTATGGACAAAACAGGTGGCAGAGGCGCTGATGCCTACTTCGAGGCAGTGGGCAGGCAAGAGAACTACGAGCAGGCGGTGAAGTGCACCGCGCCTATGGGCAAGGTAGTGCTGGTGGGAAATCCCGCTTCCGACATGGCTCTTACCAAGGACACCTACTGGAAGATCTTAAGGAACCAGCTGGAACTTGCCGGCACCTGGAATTCCTCATACCTTGGAAGCGAAGGCACAGTCTGCAACGATGACTGGAAGTATGTGATGGACAGGCTGGTGGCCTGGAAGGACAGTGAGCGCGTGGAGGATGCACACTCTTTTGCCCCGGCGGAGCTAATTACTCACAGAATAACGCTGGCGGAGATCCCTGCGGGACTGGATATTATGAAGAGAAAGTCCGAGGACTATGTGAAGATCATGGTGAGGATGTAGATGGGGAGAAAATGTGATACACTGTGTACGGTATTAATTTAGGTACTGACTGATGACATAGAAATGCTACTTACTTATGTTTGGTAGGCCTCAAAGGTCATCATATGATTTATGGAAGGAAATATTTATAGATGAAAGTTGTAATCTTAGCCGGCGGCTTCGGCACCAGAATCAGCGAGGAGAGCCATCTTCGCCCCAAGCCCATGATCGAGATCGGCGGCAAACCCATACTGTGGCATATCATGAAGGAGTACTCCTACTGCGGCTTTAACGAGTTCATTATCTGCGCGGGTTACAAGCAGGAGGTGATCAAGGAGTATTTTGCCAATTATTATCTGCATAACTGCGACGTGACCTTTGATTTCACCGACAGCGGCAGGGTAACCTACCATTCTCAGAAGGCTGAGCCCTGGAAGGTTACCGTTGTTGACACCGGCTACAGCACCATGACCGGTGGACGTATCAAGAGGATTAAAGAGCACGTGGGAGGCGAGCCCTTCTTTATGACCTACGGCGACGGAGTCTGCGACCTTGACATGAACGAGCTTCTTAAGTTCCACAAGTCCCACGGCAAGATTGCCACGGTTACTGCGATCCTTGCGGGCCAGCGCTTCGGCGTTTTTGACATTGATAAAGAAGACAATTCCGTTGTCAGGGACTTCAGGGAGAAGGCCAGCATTGACGGCGCCAGGATCAACGGCGGTTACATGGTGCTGGAGCCGGGAGTCTTTGATTACATCGAGGGCGATGGGACCTTTTTTGAAAAAGAGCCTATGCACAATCTGGTAAGAGATGGCCAGATGGCAGCCTACAAATACGACGGCTTCTGGAAGTGCATGGATACGGCACGTGAGAGGGACGAGCTGTCAGAGCTTATTGGCACCGGCAGAGCACCCTGGATCAAGTGGTAAGCATTAGTAGAGTATAACGGGGGAAGCCCCCTTGGATTAAATGGTAAGAGTATGAGAGTTTCTGATTATATTGCGGATTTTCTGGTAAAAAAGGGCGTCACCGACTGCTTTATGGTAGTAGGCGGTGGCGCTATGTATCTGAATAATTCCTTTGGACACAAGGAAGGGCTTAAGTGCACCCACTTCCATCATGAGCAGGGAGCTGCCATTGCTGCAGAGAGCTACTCAAGATATGAGGGAAAAGTGGCTGTTCTTAACGTGACTTCAGGCCCGGGAGGCACCAACGCCATAACAGGAGTGCTTGGTGGATGGCTGGATTCGCTGCCTATGTTTGTGGTAAGTGGTCAGGTCAGGTATGACACTACGGTGAGATACTGGGAGAAATTGCAGGGGATTGAACCGGGAGCGACTGCAGGTTATGGAGATAGCTGTGTAGGTCACCCCATGCATACTCTCAGATCCCTTGGAGATCAGGAATATGATATCACCAAAATGACCGGCAACATCTGTAAGTATGCCGTTATGTTGGAGGATCCTTCTGATATCAGATATCACCTGGAGAAGGCCTGGCACCTGATGAATACAGGAAGACCCGGCCCTGTCTGGATTGATGTTCCCGTTAACTTTCAGGCTGCGGAAATCGATCCGGAGAGCCTTAGGGGCTTCGAAGCTGAAGGGACGGACGGATGCGTATCTTGTAGTGCCGGCAATGGTATAGTTAAGGACAATGAAGTGTCACAGAATTTGGGCACTGCAGCCCTGGAGGTCTTTGAAGAGATCAAGAAGGCCAAACGCCCTGTGATCTACGCAGGCGGCGGAGTCCGCATCTCAGATGCCTTTGACGTATTCAGGAAAGTTGTCGATATGCTTGGAGTTCCCGTCTGCACCTATTGGAATTCCATCGACCTGATAGAGGATGAGCATCCGCTCTACTGCGGCCGCGGCGGCAATATGGGTGACCGCGCCGGGAATTTTGCGATTCAGAATTCAGACTTATTGCTCGTTATCGGAAGCCGCCTTTCCATCAGACAGGTGGGCTACAACTGGAGCAGCTGGGCAAGAGCCGCCAAGGTCATAATGGTGGACATAGACCCCGCTGAGATGGATAAACATACTCTTCATGTGGATAAAAAAATCTGTGCCGACGCAAAAGATTTTCTGGAGAAGCTGGAAATTCTCTGCAGTGATGAGCTGTCAGAAGGTGGCACAGAAAATTGTGCTTCCTACATCTTCAAGGGCGATGACTGGAGAGCACAGTGCGTTAAGTGGAAAGAAAAATATCCTGTTGTCTCGGATTCCCAGCGCCATACCGGCAAGGAACCCGTTAACGTTTACGGCTTTATCAGAGAATTGTCCGAGAGACTTCCCGCCGGAGAACTCTGTGCGGTAAGTAACGGAGCCTGCTGCGTGGCGGGGCATCAGAGCTGGAAAGTCAAGGAAGGGAGCCGTTTTATCATCAACAACGCAGTTGCCAGCATGGGATACGGTCTGCCGGCAGCCATTGGACTGTGCATAGCTTCAGGCCTTAAAGAGACCATCTGCCTTGAAGGGGATGGCAGCATAATGATGAATCTTCAGGAGCTTCAGACCATTATCACCAACAAGCTCCCGGTTAAGATCTTCCTTATAAATAATGATGGATATCATTCCATCAGGCTCACTCAGAACAATCTGTTCAGCGAGTATTCCAAGGTGGGAATCGGCCCCGAGAGTGAGGACCTGGCATTTCCGACCTTCCGCAAGATAGCCGATGCCTTCGGCTATCCCTACATTGCGATCCATACCGGTGACGACCTTGACGGCAAGCTGGACGAGGCCCTTAGGACCACCACTCCGCTGTTCGTAGAAGTCTTCACCGATACCACCCAGGTCTGGGCACCCAAGAGCAGCGCCCGCCGGGAACCCGACGGAACCCTCACCAGCCCACCCCTTGAGGACCTTGCGCCATTCCTTCCCCGAGAGGAACTCGCAGAAAATATGTACATTTAAAATCAATGAAAATCACCATAGGTGAATGAAATTCCCTGCGGCGGCTGCTTTCAGGCGGTCGCTCTCCATATGTCCAGAAAAAATTCTTTTTTAATGCAATAGTAGGGGAGCACGCGGTATAATATGATATATGATTTTGAAGAGTTTTTGAAAAGACAACTAATTGCCGGGGGATTTACCATGAGCGAAGCTAAACAGATGCTTTTTGCCAGGAACCTTATCTGCGTATGCATCGACGACAATGAGAACGCTGACTATCAGGGGCAGATGTGGCACCAGTATTCGGACGATCCGGTGCCCTTTTCGGGGATATATGAGTTTCTTGTGGCGGCCGACGATCTTTTTGACACCTGGGATTTTCCCCAGAGGAGCCTGGAGAGGCGCGGGTTTGGCCACGATATGACTGAGGATCACAGGGACAAGGGTTTCCCTTTTGCTAATTACAACTCTTCTGATGAGCTTGTCATCGACAAAATCCAGAAACAGAGCGGAACCAGAAACATTCAGGGCAAAAGAGGGAAACTCGGAACCTTCATAATACAGGTGGTCTACAGGCAGCATGCTACCTGGCAGGGCCATGTGATCAATACCGAGACCAATGAAAAGAGTGATTTTATCAGTGCTCTGGAGCTTGTCAGGATCATTGATGCAGCTTTGTTAAAATAGGGTATTCCATTTTGGGACATTATGATGTAAAATTGCCTTCGTTATTTTTATAGATATTGGAGTTTTTAGTTTTGAAGATTTTTAGTAAGATATGGAAGGTTTTGCGGTGGGTGCTGCTTGGGCTGTTCATTATCCTTGCAGTAGCCGCCGTTTGTTTTAAAATTTATACGGGTAATTATTACAGGGCCAACGAGGAGACAATCGAGGATTTCGCAGGAAGCTACAGCACTGTTCATTCCTATTCCAATGACAACGGAACTGTTTTTATCCCAACAGAGGATGAGATCAAGGCAGTTATTGTTTTTTACCCCGGAGGAAAGGTTGAGTACACGGCCTACAGCCCTTTGATGTACGAGCTGGCGGACCGTGGGTATCTGTGCCTTTTGCCCAGAATGCCTGAGAATCTGGCGTTTCTTAGAATTGACGCTGTGGACAAGCTGACAGCAGGCTGGGATGAAGAGGCAGCAACTGTAGAGAACCTTGACTGGTACCTGGCAGGACATTCCCTTGGCGGTGTTGCGGCATCAGTTCACCTTGGGGAGGATGACTCTTACAGAGGACTCATTCTGTGTGGCTCCTATACAGCCACTGACTTCTCGGAGTCAGATATTCGTCTTTTGTCAATCTTCGGAGAAAAGGACGGAGTGATCAGTCGTGAGAACTACGAGGAGAGCAAGACGTTCTGGCCCGAGGACTCAGAGGAGCATGTTATCGAGGGTGGTATCCATTCCTACTTTGGAAGCTACGGCATTCAGGATGGAGACGGAGAGCCCGGCATTACCAATGAGCAGCAGATCACAGAGACCGCAGACGTCATTTCCCATTGGATCGGCTGAAGCTGAAAATGCAGACTTTTATTCAGTATTTTCAAAGGTTTGGACGTGAAAATATGCTATCATGTAAGTGATTATTTCGTTTACATGATAGCTTTTTTGTTATCGTAGTTTTTGGAGGTTTTTATGGATTTTAAAGTAGTAAAAGTATTTAACAGGAGCGTAACTATTGAACTTGATTCCGACAAGATTTTTTGCCAGGATCAGAACTTTGAAGTTTACATAAATAATGATAAGAAGCTGGAATCAGATAGAAATGTGGTAACTGTAGCAGGTCTTTTACCTGATACTGAGTATGAGATCAAGGTAGTTATGAACGGTGAAGAGACGGTTCATACCTTCACTACCAAATATGAGTCAGTGCTTCTTGATGTTACTGCATTTGGCGCAAAAGGCGACGGAGTTACCTGCGACACCGCAGCTATTCAGGCGGCTATCTGCTCCTGCCCCAAGGACGGCACAGTATATCTGCCCAAGGGAGTATATTACTCAACACCTGTTTTTCTTAAGAGTGATATGACTTTCTGGCTGGATGAAGGCGCAGTGCTTCTTGGCGATACCGACAGAAATCATTATCCCATGCTTCCCGGCATGACTCTTTCCACAGATGAAAAGAGCGAGTATAACCTCTCCAGCTGGGAGGGTAACCCTCTTACCAGCTATGCGTCCCTTGTGACTGCAATTGATGCTGAGAACCTGGACATCATCGGTCCCGGAACCATTGACGGCAATGCGGGTAACAGCGACTGGTGGGTTAACGCCAAGGTTAAAAGAGGTGCCTGGAGACCCAATGATCTCTATCTTTGCAGATGCAAAAATGTTAATGTTCAGAACGTAAGAATTCAGAATTCACCCTGCTGGACGGTTCATCCTTATTACAGCGACGATCTGTCCTTCCTTAATCTGTATATTCACAATCCTTCGGATTCACCTAACACCGACGGCCTTGATCCTGAGAGCTGCAGCAATGTCCTGGTTCTCGGAACCGTTATTTCCGTTGGCGATGACTGCATGGCAATTAAGAGCGGCAAATACTACATGGCTCTTGAGCACCACAAGGAGACAGACAACATTCTTATCAGAAACTGCAAGTTCGAAAGAGGCCACGGCAGTGTGACTGTTGGCTCCGAGGCAGCAGGCGGTGTTAGAAATGTCAGGGTTTCGCAGTGCATTTTTGACGGCACGGACAGAGGTCTTAGAATCAAGACAAGACGCGGAAGAGGAGAGAGATCAATCCTTGACGACATCCTCTTTGAGAATATTGATATGACGGGAGTGTTCATGCCTTTTACTGTGAACATGTTCTACTTCTGCGACCCCGACGGTCACAGCGACTATGTTCAGAACCAGGCTCCCGCACCGGTTGATGAGATGACTCCCATTATTGGTTCCATCACCGGCAGAAACATGAAGTGCAAGGGCGTCAGTGCCTGCGTTCTCTGCGCAGTAGGACTCCCCGAGAGACCTATCGGCAAGCTCACCTTCGAGAACGTTGAAGTCGAGTTCCTTCCCGAGGCGGAGCGCACCCCCGTAAGACCCGTCATGATGGACAACTTCGATGAGATGAGCGGCCGCAGCATCTACGCCAAGAACGTTGATAACCTCGTAGTCAACAACATGACTATCGTTGGCAGCGTAGACACCGCTCCGGAACTCATTAATGTGTCAAAGGCAGAGCTCACAGAATTGCAGTATAGATAAGTGGACGGCTCCGGGTGGTAATCTTGGGTGACGGCTCTGCCATTTAGTTGCCTTTATATCAGATCAGGTACTGACTTGTGTAAAAATTCATGTAAACATTCATATATTTGTGGTAAAACGACTGTACATTACGTCTGAATTGCGCTTTCTAAATGGAAAGACGTAGTCCTATTTTTGCTTTACGTCTATAATACTGATTCTGCATATTAGACGTAGTGGTTACAGATATTCAGAGTTATCGGTTACGTCTCGATACTGTTTTTTTATTGTGAGACGTAGTTTGACCTTTTAATAGATGAAGCTATTGTTTATAGCTACGTAATATCGGGGCTTCTTACAAAATAGACGTAAACAAATCTTATAGGACTACGTCAGATATAAAAGCATGACAAATAAGACGTAATGCAAAAATTGGACTACGTCTTATTTTTCTAAATTGAATTATTATACGTAATAATGAGGTACAAAAATGTTAGAAATATATGTTGCTCCTGTAAATGGAGACTTTTCTACTATAACTGAGGCGATTCAGGCTGTTCCCTATGGAGAGGAGGCTGTAATCCGTATTGGGGAAGGGACTTATAGGGAGAAAATTTTCTCTGAGAAAAAGAATATTAGTTTTATTGGAGAAGGGCCGGGGAAGACTGTTTTGGAGTATGGCGATGGAGCCTTTGATGAGATGGCGGATGGTTCCAAAAGAGGGACTTTCAGATCTTATACCGCATTTTTGGGCGGAGAGCGATGTGTTGTTAAGGATATGACCATTAGAAATACTGCAGGAGATGGTCGGACAGCAGGACAGGCGCTGGCAGTATATGCGGATGCGAGGGAGTGTATTTTTGAGAACGTAGATCTGGAAGGCTGTCAGGACACACTGTTCATGGCACCGCTTCCTATGACCGAGAGGCAGAAGAACGGCTTCATGGGACCGAGAGTTATGACAGAGCGTGTTCTTACCAAGCAGTACTACAAGAACTGCCGTATCACCGGAGATGTGGATTTTATCTTCGGCGGAGCAGATGCTGTTTTTGACGACTGCGATATTACCTGCAACAACAGGAATGAAGAGATTAACGGTTACATCACTGCTCCCTGTGGCCTTTCCGGCAACATCGGAATGATATTCAGAAACTGCCGCATCCACGGCGCTGCCGGCTGCAGCGATAATTCCGTATTCCTGGGCCGCCCCTGGAGAGATGAAGCCAAGGCAGTATTCTTAAGCTGCACAATGGATAAGGCTATAGCACCTGAGCGTTTCTCCGGCTGGGGTGCCATCAGCAAAGACCAGCCTGATACATTCTTTGGAGAATATGGCAGTGTCACCGCAAACGGTGATATCATAGACTTATCCCATAAGAACCCCTGGGTCAAAGAAATTGACGAATCCACAGCCCGGGAACTAGGCTCAAAAGCAGACTTTATCATAACAAAGTGCCTGTCACTTTAATTAACTAAAGTGCCTGTCACTTCAACATAATAAAGGATTACGTAATGATGAGAAAAGTTAGAAGAAAACTGGCCGGAGGCAGTGTTTTTGCGCTGATAATGGCGCTGATCCTTATGGCTATAGGCTGCGGAAGGAATGCGCAGAGCGGAAGGATACAGACTACCGCGGATGGGGCATCGGAACTTGTTTCCTTTGAGAGCGCGGTGAACCTAATCGATGATGAGGGGGAGCCCCAACTATCCCAAGGCGACATAGCCTCGGAGGATATATCGGAACCGTCGGCCGCCGAGCCATCGACTACTGAGGCTGCGACTACCGAGACAGCGACTACCGAGGCTGCAACCATCGAAACGATAACTTCGGAAACGACCACTAACACCGCACTTCCCGAAGACGGAACCTACAGCAGCAAAGACGAAGTTGCCCTATACCTTCACACCTACGGCACGCTCCCTTCCAACTTCATAACCAAGAAGGAAGCCAAGAAGCTAGGCTGGACCGGCGGAAGCGTAGAGGACTATGCACCCGGCAAAGCCATCGGCGGTGACTACTTCGGCAACTACGAGGGTCTCCTTCCCGAGGACAAGGAATACCACGAATGTGACATCGACACCCTCGGAAAAAGCAGTCGCGGCGCCAAACGAATCATCTATTCCGATGACGGCTACATCTACTACACCGATGACCACTATGAGAGCTTTGAACTTCTATATGAACCGTAGACAATTGCTGTTTGATAATCAGATAACGCCTATGATACAGGAGGATCATCATGCAGGAAAAAGTATTTTATATCGATATGAGCGAAGTAACCACCAAGGACGAGCTTCAGGATCTCCTTGCAAAAGAGCTTCCTCTTCCCGACTACTACGGCAGAAACCTTGATGCCTTACACGACATCCTGACAGAATCAGCTGAAGGTTGGAATATAATCTTCTATAACACCACAATCGCAGCCCGACTCCTCGGCAAATACTATAACGCCTTAACGAGATTGGCTGAAGAATCCTGTGAAGAAACCGACCAATTAAAAATACGCTTCTACCCATAACAAGGTAGAAGCGTATTTTTACAGTGATTTCGAATGCTGCAGTCCCCAACCGGGAAACCGCTCAAAATTACTTTATTGTCTTCTCAACATTTCAGTATAGGCGAGGATCAGCGGTGCAACACCTTTGGCTTCATTCTCAACTACAGGCTCTGAGAAATAATACTCCAGTGAGCCATCTCTGTGCTGAGGTCCGCCAAGACCTGCCACCAGGCAGATTCCGCCAAGCTTAGGTGAACCGTCTTCGTTGCGGGACAGGTACTTCTCTGTGATTCCGTCGAAGGCCTTCATAGCAACCTCTTCAAATCTCTTGGGAAGATATCCAAGACGCACACCCTTCAAAAGTCCATAGGCGATAAGCGCTGTTCCTGAGGTCTCAAGGTAGTTTCTCTCATCATCTGTCTTGTCCACAACCTGATAGAACATTCCGCTCTCATCCTGGAAAGGAATAAGTGCATCAGCCAGGTTCTTCAGCATTGTCTGCAGATAGCGAAGCTCGTAGTACATTGACTCGTCCATGGCCTCAGCTGTATCAACGAGAGCCACTGTGAACCAGCCAAGAGCTCTTAACCAGAAGTTGGGGCTGCAGCCCGTCTCCTTGTCAGCCCAGTACATCTTACGGCTCTCATCGTAGCCGTGGTAGTAGAGTCCTGTCTTGGCATCCTTCATAAGAGCCTCAACATTCTTGAACTGTCTGAAGGAATCAAGGCAGCCCTGCATCTTGTTGAATCTCTTTTCATATTCCATATAGAAAGGCTGCGCCATATACATTCCATCAAGCCATACCTGGTAGGGATAGATGTTCTTGTGCCAGAAGTTACCGGCCTTGGTGCGGGGCATGGTCTCAAGCTGCGCCCTTACGGTATCCATGGCCTTGCGGTACTTCTCCTTGCCTGTGTATTCATATAATTTAAAAAGGTTCTTGGATGGATTGATGTTATCAAGATTGTACTCAGCAGTGCTGTAAGTCTTGATGGAACCGTCCTCCTGAACGAACCAGCCTACAAAACTGTCGGCAAAATCAAGATACTTTTTGTCCCCTGTCATATCATACAGTGACAGTATGCTGGTGATCATGCATCCGTCTATGTAATTCCACTTGTTGGGCTTACCTCCAAGTACATGTTCAATGTTCCACATAGGATGCTCTGCGTCAGAGTTTGCCAGCAGATAATCAACGTACTCGCTGAGCATTTTGTAGGTTTCTTCTCTTGTCATAATTACCCCGTTTCTATAAAACTATTTTTCCCCGTAGCTATTGTGCTTTATACGTGTAAGCGCTTACATTATAACATAACACCGCAGTATTACAAACCTTTTTTTATTAAGATGACAAAGTCCTTATAATGATGTAGAATTGCGGGAGAAAAACAGATAAGTCTAAAAAGAGGAAATATTTATGGCTAAAAAAACACAGAACATTTATGACGATGTAACAAGGAGAATGCTGGATTTCATCGATGAGAGCCCCAGCTGCTTCCATGTCATCGATAATCTTAAGAAAAAACTTACAAAGGAAGGCTTCAAGGAACTTAAGGAGAGCGAGAACTGGAAGCTTACTCCCGGCAAGTTCTTTGTGACAAGAAACGACTCTTCGATCATTTCCTTCAAGATTCCTAAGAAGGACTTTAGGGGCTTTAACATGATCGCCAGCCACAGCGACTCCCCCTCCTTCAAGATCAAGGAGAACCCGGAGATTGCCGCGGACGGCGCCTATGTTAAATTAAACGTAGAAAAATACGGCGGCATGCTCTGCGCTCAGTGGTTTGACAGACCTCTCTCCGTTGCAGGCAGAGTGATCGTAGCTGACAAAAAAGCCGGCATCAAGACCAAGCTCGTCTACGTGGACAGAGATCTTCTCATGATCCCCGCGCTTGCGATCCACATGAACAGAGAAGCCAACGATGGCTACAAGTACAACGCCCAGGTGGATATGCTTCCGATCATAGGAGATGCCTCCTCCAAGGACAAGCTCTTTGAAATAGTAGCTAAGGCAGCCGGTGTCAAAATAGAAGACATCCTTGGTCATGACCTGTTCCTGTGCAACAGAGTTAAACCCACAGTCTGGGGCGCAAACGAGGAGTTCATCGGAAGCGCAAGACTTGACGATCAGGAGTGTGTATACACCACCTTCGAGGGCTTCCTTGCCGCTGAGCCTACCGATTATTGCAGCGTTCACTGCGTATTCGACAACGAAGAAGTCGGCAGCACCACCAAGCAGGGCGCAGCATCAACCTTCCTTAAGGACACCCTCACCAGGATTAACTACAGCCTTGGCCGCACCTTGGAGGAGTACCACATGGCAGTTGCAGACAGCTTCATGATCTCCGCCGACAACGCCCACGCTGTTCATCCCAATCACGCAGAGAAGGCTGATCCCGTGAACCGTCCCGTTATTAATAAGGGAATTGTTATCAAGTTCCACGCCAACCAGAAATATACAACAGACGCCGTATCCGCAGCCAGATTCAAGGCTCTTTGCAACAAGGCGGGAGTCCCTTACCAGACCTTCACCAACAGATCAGATATGGCCGGCGGCTCAACTCTGGGCAACATTTCCACCCAGCAGGTTGCCGTCAGCACAGTGGATATAGGCCTTGCACAGCTTGCTATGCACTCACCCTACGAGAGCGCGGGAAGCAAGGACCCTGAGTATCTTGCAAGGGTTTCACAAACTTTCTTTGAGAGTTGAAAAACCTGAAGGGTTTCATATATAATGACATCAGTTTTATAGAAAGAGGAACAAATGTAAATGGGTATTTTTGATTTATTCGGGGGTAAAAACAAGGCTGCAGAGGCAGAGGCTGCCGCTGAGAAAGCCGCACTTGAAAAAAAAGAGAAAGAACGTGAGGAGCTTATCAAGGCACATGAGGATCTTACCTGGCCCACAGCCCCAAGGCTCAATCCCGTCAATGTTAAGGACGTTGAAGGTGCTTCCTTTGAAGACACCGTAAGTGATGAGAAGAAGGACGAGATCGGTCCCATGATCTATGAAGAGGACCTGTCACCTGAGTCACTTAAGACTCTGTCCAACCAGGAACTGCTATTCCTTCTGACCGCTCAGGAGGTTTATCACAAGGCATCACCTCTTCCTGAGTTTGAGAAGAACCACAGAAAGGTATATAACGAGCTCCTTAATAGAGTCCGTGATTCCAAGATTCTGTACGTTCTCTACGATGGCGCTACAGGCTATCCTTTCATCGACCACGGCTTTGGTAATGTCTATTTTGAAAAAGAGCTTGCAGAGAGAGGAGCACAGCTTTTCTCCAAGCAGTTCAGAAAGCTCCTTGTAAGAGAGATCAAGGTCGAGAATGAGAACGATCCCACAGGACAGAAGAGAGGCTTCTTTGACTATCTGTATTACATCGGTATAGAGAACCTCTTTGTGGATAACGGAGCATACAGAGCAAGATTCAAGAGAAATGAGATCGTTGCTGCACCCGGCGACTGGAACGCAGAGGCAAGTAAGGACAACGCACCGGTTAATCCCGGACTTAGCTTTGCAATGCTGGATTTCCTCGGAGAGCTCAGATGGCCCGTTAATTATGAGAAGAGAGCTGAGGTTCTTAAGGCCAAGGAAATGAGAATGCTCTCACTTGTCAGGAGTTCTCAGTTCATCGTACCTATGCAGCATGAGGGCCCCGTTGAGGTCCTTGAAGATGGCAAGATGAAGTTCAACAAGGACACCAAGATAAGATTTCTTGTTATGAAGACACCTGATGACAAGCAGTATCTGCCTATCTTCACAGATATGATCGAATTCTCCAAGAAGCCTCAGGACGAAGTATGGAACGCAGCAGTATTCACCTATCAGGATATACTCAAGTTCGTTGCTGACAAGGACGGAATCCGCATCAATCCTCATGGCCAGCAGATCATCATTCCCAAGGACAAGATGATGCTCCTTGAGATGGCAGGCCACCAGGCAGATGTCATGAACAAGAAAAAGGGCGCAGGAAGACCTGTTTCCGCAGCCAACCAGTCCGAGGAAGCAATGGTCAAAAAAGCTCTCGACCAGGCAATGACAAGGCTCAACGAGAAGAGAAACGAAGAAGAATTCGAGGAGCCAAAAGAATAATATAATACAATATATAACTTGTTTGTTAACGGATATTAGTCTACAATATAAGATGTAGACCAATATCCGTTTTCCTTTTTCTTGGAGTAAACAAGTATGTTTGACAGAATAATCGGTAGATATCTGCTGGAGCAGAATCTGATCAATAAATTACAACTTTCCCAGGTTTATCAATTGCAGGAGGCCAACAGGGCCAAATTGGGTGTTATCGCCGTTTCCGAGAAGCTCATGACCATAGCACAGGCAGAGCAGGTCAATGCTCTTCAGGCAACTATGGACAAACGTTTCGGTGACATTGCCATCGAGAAGGGGTATCTTACCGAAACTCAGGTTGGACGCCTTTTGGAGCTGCAGGGCAACGGCTATCTTGCTTTTGTGCAGGCCCTTGTGGATACAAATTATCTGCCTCTTGAACAGATTTATGAGGCGGAGATGAATTTTCAGAAGGCTAATGGCTTTACGGAGTCTGATATGGCTGCCCTCAAGACCGGTGACGTGGCCAAGATAGTTCCGATTTTTGTAAATACCGAGAATCCTCTGTACCGCCAGATGTTCGCCATGGGCATCAAGAACATGTACAGATTGGTGGATTCCCATGTTTATGTCGGAAAGGCCTATAAAGTAAGAAGCTTCAAGGAAGAGGTTATGGGCTTCCAGAAGCTCCACGGAGATCAGAAAGCCACAGTTGCCATTACCGGTAAATATGAAGATGTCCAGAGGATGGCAGTTGCCTACACCAAGGAGGAGTTCATCGAGACCAGAGAGGATGCCCTGGACGCTGTCTGTGAGCTGATCAACTGTATCAACGGTCTCTATGCCACGGAGCAGAGCTGGAACGATAGCAAAATAGAGCTGGAGCCCCCTGAGTTCAAGGTATCCTTCAGCGAGGCCAGCTGCGACGAGATCTGGGTAATGCCGGTATACATCTGTCAGGGAGAGGTCAAGTATATGATCGCAATCTCCGAGAACATGCGAATTAGTTAATGAGCGGGGTGAATATATGAAGAACGTACTTATTGTAGACGATTCAAGAACTTCCAGAAGAATACTTAAGGATATATTGGAAAGAGCAGGTTATGCCATCGCAGGCGAAGCCGTTAACGGTCAGGAGGGCTTTGATGAATTTGTTAAGCTTAAACCCGACATAGTTACCCTTGATATCACAATGCCTGTTATGGACGGTATAGATTGCCTCAAGCTCATCAAAAGAAACAGCCCCGATGCCAAGGTTGTCATGATAACCGCAGCGGGTCAGAAGGAAAAAATGATGGAGGCCGTTAAACTTGGAGCCGCGGAGTTCGTATCCAAGCCCTTCGTTGAGGAGACCGTCATAGAGGCCCTGAAACACTGCTGATTCCATCCGTGTACCGACAAAAAATGCCTTCAAAAGCCAACTTCCCAAATGACAGGAGGTTGGCTTTTTTATATAATGATTAGTGGAGGGCGACGTAAATGAACAGAAAAGTACTGATTACAGGAGCATCAAGAGGAATAGGAAGCGCTGTGGCAGAGGCTTTTGCAGGGGCTGGAGACGAACTGTATCTGACCTGCAGGGAGAACATCGACATGCTCTGCGAGCTTAAGGCTTCTCTTGAGGATAAATACGGCGTTACCTGTCACGCCATATCCTGTGACATGGGGGATTATGGCGATGTGGCAGGCATGTTCGAAGAGATAGATGATCTTGATATAGTGGTTAATAATGCAGGTATCGCATGGCTTGGCCTTTTGACAGATATGACTCCAACGCAGTGGCAGCGCCTCATGGATACCAATCTCAATTCTTTATTCTATACATCCAAATTTGCAGTTCCTATGATGGTAAAAAAGAAATCCGGACGGATTATCAATATTTCCTCAGTATGGGGAAGTGTCGGAGCATCCTGCGAGGTGGCTTATTCTGCCTCCAAGGGCGGAGTCAACGCTTTTACCAAAGCACTGGCCAAAGAGCTTGCCCCAAGCGGCATCACCGTCAACGCCATAGCCTGTGGAGTCATTGACACAGACATGAACAGGAAACACCTGACAGAGGGAGACCTTCAGGACCTTAAGGGAGAGATTCCCGCAGACAGACTGGGAGCGCCTAAAGAGGTGGCTGACCTTGTGCTCAAAGTAGCAGAGGCTCCTTCCTATATGACAGGTCAGATAATCACCATAGACGGTGGATGGATCTGATGATATAGGGATTCAAAGTCATGGAGCAATTCGTATATCATCATTTAATAAAAGGACTTTACAAAATACAAATAATGAATATAATTAAATTGTGTACAATCTAAAACACTTTTTCACAAGGAGGTATTTATGTACGATCTTATAATCATTGGTTCAGGTCCTGCCGGTCTTTCAGCTGCAGTATATGCCAAGAGAGCCGGCCTTAATATGATAATCATAGAGAAGAACCCCGTCAGCGGAGGACAGATAATCGACACCTATGAGGTCGACAACTATCTCGGAATCCCGGGAGTTAACGGCTTTGACCTTGCAATGAAGTTCAGAGAACACGCCGACAAGCTCGGAGCTGAGTTTGTGGATGCCACTGTATCAGGTGTTGAGTGCGTAAGAGAGGCAACGGATACTCAGGCACCTGTCTATAAAGTCAAGACAGATAACGGCGATTATGAAGGACATACTGTTCTTCTTGCAACAGGAGCACATCATTCCAAACTGGGCATTCCCGGCGAGGAGGAATACATCGGCAAGGGCGTATCCTACTGCGCAACCTGCGACGGCGCTTTTTACAAGGGCAAGGTTACAGCGGTTAACGGCGGCGGAGACGTGGCTGTTGAGGATGCAATCTTCCTTTCCAGATTCTCCAGCAAGGTATACCTTATTCATAGAAGAGATGAGCTAAGAGCTACCAAGATACTTCAGGATGAGCTCTTTGGCATAGATAACATAGAGGTTATCTGGGACAGTGTTGTTAAGGAGATCAAGGGTGAGGACAAGGTTACAACCTTAAGTGTTCAGAATGTTAAGTCAGGCGACGAATCCGAACTTAATGTAGATGGTATATTTGTTGCCATCGGAATTCATCCGTCCACAGATCTTTTTGCAGCCCTTGTAAAATGTGATGAAAATGGATACGTAATTGCGAATGAAGACGGAATTACTTCTGCACCCGGAATTTTTGTTGCAGGAGATTCCAGAAAAAAGAGATTAAGACAAATTGTCACAGCAGTCGCAGATGGCGCAAATGCAGTGACCGCCGTTCAGGATTTCCTCGTCGGCAAGGAGAAATAAATTTACAAAGGTCTAAAATAAATGAACTGAATTTTGTAACGAAAAGGTTTGAGAAGTGGTGAATTTATCGGTATTTCGCCACTTCTTAAATTAGTTTAGGGTTGACAAAAAAACATAATTAGTTTATATTTTTTTAAGATGTAACAAATTCCGTAACATTTTAGGAGGTAAGTTTTGAGTAAAGCGAGAATGCAGCTGATCGCTATGGCTATTACAGCTGCGGTAACTTTTTCAGGCTACAGTGTAGACGCTATTGCTGCATCAAATAAGAAGGTTACAACGGTTATGCCCCAGGCAGGAATTACTTATGCAATGGGTAACAATCAGGTTTCAGTCAGCAACCTTCAGCAGTCGGTAGACGAAGATAATGAGAATAATACAGGCGCAGGTAACAAGGCTTCATCTGATATAGTAGAATCTTCTGATGCTATCAAGGATGTAACACCCAGTGCTTCAACCGTTACAGATAAGGTTTTATCAGATATTCAGAACGCAACAGGAGCTATTATCAAGAACACTGCCAAGAATGCAGAGGCAGCATCCGAGGATGCTTCCCGGTCAGAGGAAGAGCGTTTCAAGTCATTGGTTATTGCCAAGGTTTATGACTATGTTAACGTAAGAGATCTTCCCAGCGAGCAGGACGGCAAGATCATTGGTAAGCTTTATGATAAGTCCGTAGGTACTTTTATTGAAGAGACAGATGGCTGGTACAAGATCAAGTCCGGTTCCGTTGAGGGCTATGTCAAGGCTGAGTACTGTGTAACAGGTGACGACGCCGTTGAGCTTGCCAAGGAAGTTGGCACCAGAATCGCAACCGTTACCACCACCACTCTTAAGGTAAGAAGTGGCCCCGGTCTTGATGAGACAGTACTTGGTCTCGTTCCCATCGAGGACGAACTTGTGGTAGTAGAAGAACTTGACGGTTGGGTCAAGGTTAACATCGAGGAAGGTGACGGATATGTTTCAACTGACTACGTTACCCTTTCCACAGAGTTTGTAGAGGCTGAGTCCAAGGAAGAAGAGGAAGCAAGACTTGCCAAGGAGAAGGCAGCAAGAGAGGCCGCTCAGAAGGCAGCCAAGTCCGGTACTTCCAAGTCCTCCTCCAGCTCCAACTACAATTCAGCTCAGACCTATACAACACAGAGCAGCTCCATCGGTTCAGCTGTTGCTCAGTTTGCACTTCAGTTTGTTGGTAATCCTTATGTATATGGTGGAACCAGTCTTACCAACGGCGCTGACTGTTCAGGATTTGTAATGAGTGTTTACAACAACTTCGGTGTAAGCCTTCCTCATTCCTCAGGTGCTGACAGAAGCGTTGGAGCAGCTGTAGACGGACTTGCCAATGCACAGCCCGGCGATATCATCTGCTACTCAGGTCACGTTGCTATCTACATCGGTAACGGCCAGATCGTACATGCATCAACAGCCAAGACAGGTATCAAGGTATCTGATGCAAGCTACAGATCAATCCTTGCAGTAAGACGTATCTTCTAATTAAATTAGACATGCTAAAGAGACATAGACATTCATCGTGGGAGTCTACTCACTGAGGTGAATGGATATGTCTCTTTTTTATACGGTGCATATTTGCCACTGCTTGACCCTATAGGGTATAATGAGATGTTGTCGGAATACTGACATCTGATACTAGTAATTTCGGGAGAGTTATAAATGTCTAAGAAGTTAAACGGAACAGTTATCGTAACCTACAGATGTAATGCCCGCTGCAATATGTGCAACAGGTACAAGGCACCTTCAGATCCTAAGGATGAGATATCCATTGAGACTATAAAGAAGCTTCCGCCCATGTACTTTACCAACATAACCGGCGGAGAACCCTTTATCCGTGAGGATATTAAGGACATCGTAAGAGAACTTCGCAAAAAGAGCGACAGAATAGTAATATCCACCAACGGCTTTTTTACAGATAAGATAATAGATCTGTGCAAGGAGTTTCCTGATATCGGTATCAGAATCTCCATCGAGGGACTTGAGCAGACCAACAATGAGATAAGAGGTCTTCCCGACGGCTTTAACAAGGGTTATACAACTCTTAAGAAGCTCCGCGAGATGGGAATGAAGGATGTTGGCTTTGGAATGACAGTTCAGGACAGAAATGCTCCGGACCTGTGCGAGCTCTACAAGCTCTCCGATGAGCTTGGAATGGAATTTGCAACAGCTTCACTCCACAACAGCTTCTATTTTGTTGAGGCCAAGAATATCATCCATGACAGACCAATGGTCGCTCAGCACTTTGAGGACCTTGTAAATATGCTCCTTAAGTCTAACAGCCCCAAGAAGTGGTTCAGAGCGTATTTCAATCACGGACTTATTAACTATATCTACGGACAGAAGAGACTTCTTCCCTGCGATATGAGTTTTGATACCTTCTTTATCGACCCCTACGGCGATGTAATGCCCTGCAACGGAACCAAGGACAAGGAGGTTATGGGCAACCTCAACGAGCAGTCCTGGGATGAGCTCTGGAACTCCGATCAGGCAGAGGTTGTCAGGAAAAAAGTAAGACACTGCGACAGAGACTGCTGGATGATCGGTTCGGTATCTCCCGCAATGCACAAATATATATGGGTTCCCGCCCTTTGGGTCATCAGACACAAATTCAAGGCTCTGTTTACCAAGAAGCCTTATTCAATGTATGAGCTCAAGGTCGTAAGGGACTACCGCGACGGCAAGGTTACCAAGGAAGAACTTGATAAATGCAGCACCTGCGATATGTGCGCAGTTGTAAATGACGGACTAAAAAAATGATCTGGGAAGAAGAACATGAATAACAGCAGTAAAGTAGCATACCCCAAAAGAAGAGTGTTTATAATAGATGAGCTGGCTTTGATTCTGGCTTTCTTTACTGCGCTTGTCATAAGATATCGCAGCAATGTGGTCAACTGGAAGCAGTTCTATGACGGACTGTACATATCCTTCCTGGTGGTTTTATTCCTGCTACAGATAATTATCTTCCTCCTCTATGATCTGAGGAAAAAGTCCATGTACCTTATGGACCCTGTGGAGAACTTTTTTACCGTAGCCAAGGGCAAGATCCTTCTGATAGCACTGGGACTTTTGTATCTGTATTCTGTGCAGAGAGGCACAGAATCCTCAAGATTTGTTGTGGCAGCCATTCCTCTTATAGACATTGTTTACGATTTTATTTTCAGAATGCTTTTGAAAAAGCAATATTTTGCAAAGGCAACCACTGAGGAAAAATGCAGAACCTACCACGTCTTCAGGCCTTACCCCTCTGTGGAGGATATTACAAGTGCTTTTGCCAAAGGAGACTATGATGAGCTGCTGATCCACGATGCAGACAGTGATAACGAGGAAGCCGCGGAGCAGATCATTGCAGCCGCCGAGGCAGCAGGCATCAGAGCCTACGTGAATATGAACACTCTCGGCTACAGCGTAAGATCCGGCATTGCCACTGATATTGATGATTATGCGGCGATTCCCGTCAGCGTAAGAAAAGAGAAATTCAACCTTTTTGGCATAGAGTATTCCATCGCCAGATGTGAGGAAGCGGTCTTGCATGTCATGAGGCATGTCAAAGAGCTCTCCGGTGAATATATCTGTTTTTCCAACGTGCACACCTGTGTAATGGGCAAGGACGATCCGGAGTACAGACAGGTTCTTAACGATGCGGCCTTTGTGTTCCCTGACGGAGCACCTATAGCCAAGCTTCAGCAGAGGAAGGGCTATATCGGCGCAGAGCGCGTGGCCGGTCCTGATTTTATGGAGCACATATTCAGAGACTCCTGTGACGGCAAGATAACCCATTACTTCTACGGCGCTTCCGAGAACACTATAGAAGAGCTCAAGAAGAGCCTGGCAGAGAAGTATCCGGGAATGGTGGTAAAAGGTTATTATTCACCTCCCTTCAAGCCTCTTACCAAGGAGGAGGACGAGGAAGATGTAAGGCGCATCAATGAATCCGGCGCCGATATTGTATGGATAGGTCTTGGTGCTCCCAAGCAGGAGAAGTGGATGAAGGCTCACAGGGGAAGAGTCAATGGAGTTATGATGGGAGTTGGAGCAGGCTTCGATTTCCATGCCGGTACAATCAAGAGAGCTCCGGTCTTTATTCGCAAGATTGGACTTGAGTGGCTCTACAGGCTGTTTCAGGATCCTAAGAGACTTATCGGGAGATATTTTGTTACCAATTTGAAATTTATCTGTTATTTAACTATCGACAGAATTTTTCACAGGGGATGATTCGGGGAGAAATATGACTTTTTTTTCTGAGGAAAATATGGATAAAAGGGCAAAAATAGGAGAAGGCATATACCTTCTCTATTTTGCTGTTATGATAGGCGCAAGGGCTGCGGGACTCTATGAAGGCATGACAGTGTACAATATTCTGCTGGCTCTTGGGCTGCTATTGTTTGGCGTCAAGTTCGTGGTAACAGCGAGCAGTATTAAGGAATACGCTGGCGCAGCTCTCCTTCTTGGCGTAGCCGGCGTTGTGTATCTGTTTACCGGTGAAAAGGGACTCATTGTCTGCTTCTCCATGCTTCTTGGAATGAAGCTTGTGTCCGTCAAGAAGGTCATAGTCACAGGTATCGCCGTATCAGGGACTCTGATCATAGGTAAGATCCTCTGCGGAGTAACAGGGCTCCTTCCTGAGATTTATTACCCCCAGGAGAGAAGCGGCGTGGGCCTTATGTTCAGACATGCTCTTGGCTATGCCCATCCCAATACGCTTCACATGAATGTGCTGATGCTCAGCATGCTGGTCATGTTCTTTGTAAGTAAATATGTGGCCAAAAAGAATGTAAAGTTTCTTCTTATTTTTTCCATCCTTGTTCTGGCCTTTAATCTCTATGTATTTAACTACTCCGGGAGCAGAACCGGAATCCTGGCCTGCGTAGTGTACCTTGTTATAAATTTCTGGTTCAGTATGCGCCAAAGACCGGGGCTCTTGGAGAAGATCCTGTGCTATATCGCCTACCCTGCGGTGTGCTTCATTTGCATAGCAGGCCCCAGGATACTTCCATGGAGCATTTTTGAACTAGTGGATCAGAAGATATTCACCACGAGATTTACCATCGCCAGATACTTCTGGGAGAATAATCATTTATCACTCTTTGGAATCAGACTTAACAATCCCAATCCCAGGTATGCCACCTACGGAATAGACATGGCTCAGCTCTATCTGTTCCTGCAGCTGGGACTTGTTGCTTTTGCGGTTATCAGCGTGATCACCATGCTGTTTGTTCATCTGAGTCTCAAAAAGGGCAATATGCAGGAACTTGCTGTACTTATGGGAATGCTGTGCCTTGGCATCTGGGAGCCTCTTTTGTATAACCTGGGCTTTAAGAACTTCATCTATGTTTTTATGGGAGCTCTTTTTTACGGACTTATGGGCATGGCAAAAGAGGATGAGACTGCCCTTGATGGCGCTGATTCCCGTACTGTCAGACTTACAAGGCTAATGATGAAGGCAATTGCTTGTGGAATAGCTGCGGGAGTAGCGATATTTTTTGCCTGTATGTTATTTACAACTGTGCCCGGT
Source organism: Butyrivibrio sp. DSM 10294 (assembly GCF_028539135.1). Taxonomy (NCBI): domain Bacteria; kingdom Bacillati; phylum Bacillota; class Clostridia; order Lachnospirales; family Lachnospiraceae; genus Butyrivibrio; species Butyrivibrio sp. DSM 10294. The sequence goes on from NZ_JANSWL010000073.1 coordinate 159,090, forward strand.
AATCTGTACGGAGACAGGCAGCAGGATGAGAGCGGCAAGAGCTTCGAGATGCAGGAGATATATCTGTCCGAGGAAGAGGTATCTGACCTTAGGGCAGACGGAGCCATAATTGTCGGATATAAGAACAGTTCCACACCTATGTACGAATACGGCCCACAGATTGCCAAGATGGAGTATGACAAGAGAATCCTTAGCACAGGAGTGTGGGGAGGCGTCATAGTAGCGGCAATATATGTGATGTGCTATACTATTTTGGATAATCAAAGTAAAAGGAACAGGCAATGAATCAAAAAAATAAAGTGCTGCAGACCTATGCGCTATGGATCATAGATATGCTCTGTATCGTGATAACGTATTGTTTTGCAACATGGTTAAGATATCGGAATAATAACGACTGGGGAAACAAGACCCTGCATTATATGGTATGTCTTGTGTTCCTCCTATTTTGCGTTGTATATACTTTCCTCGCTGACTGGAACAGGGACTTTATAACCAGGGGATATATCCTCGAGTTTATCTCGGTGGTGAGGTTCATGGCACTGATGATACTGGTGTCCATGGCGGCGGTTTATTTCCTTAACTGGATCAGCATTCTCTCCAGATTTGTTGTGGGTAACTTCATCTGGATGAACATTCTTCTGACCTATATATCCAGGATCATTTTCAAGAATGCCCTGAGAAAACACATCTCCAACGATGCAAGAGTCACAAGAGTAGTGGTTGTTGCTGAAAAGGAGCTTATTGAGGACACTATCAAAAAACTTGTGGGTAGGAGCAAGGGTCTTGGCTACAAGATAGTAAGAGCCTACTATGTCGAGGATGAGAACAGTAGCGAGACCGCAGGAAGTGACAACGAAGACTGGTATGTGGAGAACGTTCACGTCCACAGAGGAATCGAGAATCTTACTTCCAGACTTATCACAGACCCTTTTGACGAGGTATTTATCAATACCCCCAGCATTCCCCAGAGTCAGATTCAGGACATTATCATTGGTTTTGAGGAAATGGGAATCACCTCCCATTACAATCTCGAGCTCCCCGATGTCAGCAAGGCCGTGACTCAGGTGGATGACTTCCTTGATTACACAGTTATCAGCTACTCAATGTTTAAGAGTAGTTACAAGAGACTCTTTATAAAAAGGATAGTCGACATTATCGGCGGTATTGTAGGACTGATCCTCACCGGCATCATCACGATCTTCCTGGCACCGGCGATCAAGCTGGATTCCCCGGGACCTGTATTTTTCTCACAGGTCAGGATCGGCAAGAACGGAAGGCGCTTCAAAATCTACAAGTTCAGATCCATGTACATAGACGCCGAGGAGAGGAAAAAAGAACTGGAAGCCCAGAATGAGATGAAGGGCCTTATGTTCAAGATGGAGAACGACCCAAGAGTTACCAAGGTGGGAGCCTTCATCAGAAAGACCAGTCTTGATGAGTTCCCGCAGTTTCTCAATGTCCTTAAGGGCGACATGAGCCTTGTGGGCACCAGACCACCCACAGAGGCTGAGTTCAAGCAGTACAACGAGCATTATAGAAGAAGACTCTCCATGACACCGGGACTTACCGGCTTGTGGCAGATCAGCGGCAGAAGCGACATCGAGGACTTCGATGAAGTGGTTAAGCTTGATCTTAAATATATAGATAACTGGAGCCTTACGGAGGATTTCAAGATCCTTATCATGACCGTGGGCGTTGTCCTTTTCGGTAAGGGCGCAAAGTAAAGGAGAAATATGCTTACTAAGAATATTGATTTGGAAAACAAGAGAGTACTTGTAACGGGAGCCGCAGGCTTCATCGGCTCAGGACTTACAACCCAGCTTCTTACAAGATACAAGAACATCACAATCCTTGGTATCGACAACATGAATGACTACTATGATGTAGGCATCAAGGAGGACAGATTAAAGAGGATAGATCAGGTGTCTGAGGGACGTTTTTCCCTTATAAGAGACAGCATCGCTAACAGAGACACCGTTGATAAGATCTTCAGAGACTTTAGACCCGACGTTGTTGTCAATCTGGCTGCTCAGGCCGGGGTTCGTTATTCAATCGAGAATCCGGACGCTTATATCGAGTCCAACATGCTGGGCTTTTACAATATTTTGGAGGCCTGCAGACATTCCTACGACGAGGAGAACAGGAAAGACGGCTATAACGGAGTTCTTCACCTTGTATATGCCTCCAGCTCCAGTGTATACGGCAGCAACAAAAAGATTCCTTACAGCGTAGAGGACAAGGTAGATAATCCTGTTTCCTTATATGCTGCCACCAAGAAGTCCAACGAGCTTTTTGCCCATGCATATTCCAAGCTCTATGGCATTCCTTCCACAGGACTTCGTTTCTTTACGGTATACGGACCTGCAGGAAGACCGGATATGGCATATTTTGGTTTCACCAACAAGCTTGTTAAGGGCGAGACCATCAGAATATTTAACTTTGGCAATTGCAAAAGAGATTTTACCTACGTCGATGACATCGTTGAAGGCGTTATCAATGTAATGCAGAAGTCTCCCGATGAGAACGAGAACGGCGTTAAATACAATGTCTACAACATCGGTAACAACGATCCCGTCAATCTCCTTGACTTCGTGGATATCCTTCAGCAGGAGCTTATAGCTGCAGGAGTACTTCCACAGGACTATGACTTTGAGGCTCACAAGGAACTGGTTCCCATGCAGCCCGGAGATGTTGAGATAACCTACGCTGATGTGACAGCACTTCAGCAGGACTTCGGCTTTAAGCCCGCCACCGATCTTAGAAGCGGACTTAAGCGCTTTGCAGCATGGTACAAGGAGTATTATGGTTAAGCTTAAGGTAAAGCATTTAAGCACGGCCCTTACGGTGCTGTATATACTTGGCATAATACCCATGGTTATTCTGGGGTTCTACAATTTCCCCTCTGCCGATGACTTTTCCATGGCTCTTGAGACCCACCAGAAGTTCGCATCCACGGGGAATGTGTTTGCTGCCCTTGCCCACGGCCTGTATATGGGCTATTGGTACTACATGAACTGGACGGGCTATTTTTTCTCAGCGGCTCTGACAGCTCTGTGCCCGGCAGTATTCACTGAAGGGCTATACAGCCTGACCACGGTGATAATGCTGGCAAGCCTTACCTTCGGAGCATTATTTTTCTTCGATGCTGCTTTGGCCCGAAAGCTTGGTTTACCCCGGGAGTATTCCAAAATCGTTGCGTTTTTGACACTCCTTCCCATGATAGAGAGCATGCCGGCGGGTGGCCCTCGTAACGAGGCCTTCTACTGGTACAGCGGAAGCATTAACTACTGCTTCATGTTCGGCCTTGGACTTATCTATGCCGGAATGATCTTAAGGCTCTCAGAGCGACGACCTGAGCAAAAAAATACCGCTCTTCTTATTGGAACTTCAGTCTTCGGACTACTGCTTGGCGGAGCCAATTACATGACTGCTCTGTCTCTGGCTGTTGTATCAGCTTCATTTGCGGTAATGGATATACTGGTCCGCAGAAAAAGTGATAAGAAGACAAAGAGCTATTTATGGATTCCCGCGATATTTAACCTCCTGGGTCTTATTACTTCAATGATCGCACCGGGAAACAGCGTGCGCGGGGAGATGCTTAATTCCATGAACCCGGTGGTCGCTGTTATCAGATCTATCTACCATGTATTTGATCTGTGCATTAACGGACAGCTTAAGTGGGAAGTAATAGTGATGCTTGCAGCCACTTCGGTTGTATGCTTTACAGCTTCCGGGCAGGTACAGCACCGCTTTGAACATCCGATACTGTTTTCGGTATTCTGCTTTCTTATGGTTGCGGTTAATATCGTGCCACCTCTTTATGCCACAGGAAGCTTCGAGGCAGGAAGAATGGTTTCGATAATATGGATGCAGTTTGTTCTTATGATGGTTCTTATAGCCATGTATGTCAGCATCTGGCTGGGGCAGCGCCTTAGAGCCAAGGACTGCGCCAAGGCAATCAGCGGAGTGCTTCCTCTTGCGGCGCTTCTTGTGACTGGTCTTGTCCTCTCAGTCTATGTGGACAGGGATTACATCACTTCAACCTCTGCCATATCGGAGCTGATGAGCGGCGAGGCATCAGTTTATGCTTCTGAGAACAGACAGCGTCTTGAGATACTTAAGGACAGCACCGCTTTGGATGCAGAATTACCTGCACACAGCGTCAAGCCTTCTTTATTGTACTTCTCGGATATTACTGAGGATACGCAGGACTGGGTAAACAAGGCGGTGGCGGAATATTATGATAAAAACAGCGTTAAGCTTGTGAAATAGAATTGGAGTTATTATGGCGAATTTTGACAACTGTAAATACAGGGTTATAGAGTTCAAGGAACTTGGCGATGAGAGAGGGAACCTTGTGGTTGCCGAAGGGTCAGGCTTCGACATCCCCTTTGACATTCGAAGAGTGTTCTACATCTATGGCTCAGACCCTGATATCAGAAGAGGCAATCATGCCAACAGATATACCAAATTTGTACTTATCAATGTAAGCGGCAGCAGCAAGGTTCTTGTTGATGACGGCGAGAAAAAAGAGATTGTGGTTCTCGACAAGCCCAGAATGGGCCTCTATCTTGGTCCCATGGTCTGGAAGGAAATGTATGACTTTTCCCCGGACTCCGTTCTGTTATGTCTTGCCAGCGAGCACTACATTGAGAGCGAATATATTCGTGACTATGACGCCTTTGTTAAGGAGATAAAAGATAATGAGTAAGATTTCAATCGTAGTTCCCGTGTACTACAATGCCGACACGCTGGAACTTCTGTACGCTGATATGAAGGAGAAGATCCTTGGCAAAATAGGTGACTATGAGCTTGTATTTGTTGACGACGGCTCAGGCGATAATTCCTGGGAGATCATTCAGAAGATAGCTGCAATGGACCCAAACGTTGTCTGCACCAAGCTCTCAAGAAACTTTGGAGAACATGCCGCACTTCTTGCGGGACTCTCAGTATGTACCGGTGACTGCGCCGTTACCAAGCAGGCGGATCTTCAGGAGGATTCCAATCTTATCCTTGATATGTATGAGAGCTGGAAGAGAGGCAACAAGGTGGTTCTTGCCATCAGAGAGTCAAGAGATGAGAACCCCATCAAGAAGTTTTTTGCAGGCTGTTATTACTGGCTTGTGAGAAAGACCATCAACAAGGATATGCCCCAGGGCGGCTGCGACTGCTATCTGGTGGACAGACAGGTCATCAAGGTCCTTCAGATGATGGATGAGAAGAATTCCTCACTGACACTTCAGGTTATGTGGGTAGGCTTTAAGACAGAGAAGATCTACTTCCACAGAAAAGATCGTGAAGTCGGCAAGTCCAGATGGACCCTTGCCAAGAAGGTCAAGCTGGTGGTGGATTCCATGATGAGTTTCACCTATTTCCCCATCAGATTCATGGCAACCATGGGCTTTGTTTTCGCTCTTTTAGCACTTGTCGGAATCATTATGGTCATCAGGGAAAAGCTGGTTCTTGGAACACCGATCCTTGGTTACGCCTCAATCATGAGCGTTGTTTTGTTTGGATTCGGAGTTATTTTCATCATGCTCTCGATACTGGGAGAGTATATCTGGCGAGCCCTTGAGGAAGCCAGAAACAGGCCGCCTTTTATCATCGATGAGGTCAGAAGACCTGACGGGGACGCCAAAAAGGACTGAGCCACATAGGAGAATATTATGGAAAAAATTATGCAGGGCCGCATGGACAGAGGTTTTGAGAGATATCAGAAGGAATATGAGGACAAGGCCTTAGAGGTATTAAGAAGCGGCTGGTATATCATGGGCAAAGAACTGGAGAGCTTCGAAGAGGAGTATGCCCGTTATGTTGGCACCAAGTACGCAGTAGGCGTAGCCAACGGACTTGACGCCCTGTGGCTTGCTTTCAAGGTACTTGGAATAGGTGAAGGCGATGAAGTTATTGTTCAGGGCAATACCTATATAGCCAGCGTTATGGGAATCACAATTAACGGTGCAACTCCTGTAATCGTAGAGCCTGACAAATATTATCAGATCGACGCTGACAAGATCGAAGAGAAGATCACTGACAAGACCAAGGCAATCCTTGTGGTACATCTCTACGGACAGGCTGCCAACATGACCAAGATCTGTGATATCTGCAAGAGACACAACCTGCGCCTTGTGGAAGACTGCGCCCAGTCCCACGGAGCATATCACGGGGATAAGATGACGGGAAGCTTTGGAGATATCGGATGTTTTTCCTTCTATCCTTCCAAGAATATGGGAGCCTTCGGCGATGCCGGAGCCATCACAACAGATGATCCGGAGCTTGCAAGGCTCATGAAGATATACAGAAACTACGGCAGTGAGAAGCGCTATTACAATATGGTAGTAGGCGCCAACTCAAGGCTTGATGAACTTCAGGCAGGACTTCTTCGTGTTAAGCTCACCCACATGGATGAGATCACAAGGGAGAGGGAGGAGCTTGCAGCCCGCTATGATCAGGGGATAGACAATCCCCTTGTGATTAAGCCCGAAGTTGCCGAAGGTTCAACCTGCGTATGGCATCAGTACGTTCTTCGCGTGCCGGGTAGACGTGATGAATTCAAGCAGTATCTTGAGGACAACGGAGTCGGAACAATTATCCATTATCCTATTCCGCCTCATCTTGCACAGGCCTACGAGTATCTTGGAATCAGCAAGGGGAGCCTGCCCATCACCGAGCGGTATGCAAGTGAAGTAATCTCCCTTCCTATCTACACAGGAATGTACAAAGAGGAACAGGAGAGAGTAATAGAGGTTATTAACAGTTTCAGATAATTTGAGGTTGGGATGAAAAAAGAATTGGCCATAGACAGATTTATGCGAAACCTAATAGAGAAGAGGCTTTTTGAGATATGTCTGGGACTTGCGCTTGTTGCTGCGCTTCTCACAAGAGTATTCCTTGCGCATGACACCTTCCTGTCCCCGGATTATGAGACCTATTACAAGGCCTGGGTTGAATTTTACAGACAAAACGGCGGACTTAAGGGCCTGGAATTTGCTCCGGGCGACTACTATGTCCCCTTTAACGTGATATATGCCCTTTGCTCGTATCTTCCCTGGGAACCCTGGGTTTTACTCAGCATTATCCCATGTGTCTGCGAGCTGGTTTCAGCATTTTTTATTTATAAGATACTGAATTTCCTAACCGGCAAAAAAACGTTGTCAGCCTTTGCTGCAACAGCTACCCTGTTCCTTCCTTTCGTTGTTTTCAACGGAGCACTCTGGAAACAGGTGGATGCGGTATATACCTGCTTTCTTATGATATCTTTGTATGAGGTTCTTAAGGACAGGTACCAAGGAGCACTGATATTTTATGGCATTGCCTTTGCCTTCAAGCTTCAGGCTATCATTTTTTTGCCGGCGCTTCTTATCCTGTATATCAACGGCGGGATTAAGAAAAAGGGCTTCAGCATTCTGGAGTTTTTGTGGATCCCTGTGGTGTACCTGATCGCGGGACTTCCCGAGGTAATTGCCGGGCACGGACTTCGTGCCACATATTTTGCATATCTGGCTCAGACACAAGAGCTTCAGAGCGAGGGGTATGGAATGGTTTCCTACTTCCCCAACCTCTATAATTTCGGATTCGACAATTACGATGAGCTTCTGTCTAAGGGAGCTATCCTGTTACTGTTTACGGTGCTGGTGTTCATAGCATTTTTCTGCTACAGGCACAGGGACCGCTTTGACGAGGCAATGGTCATCAATATGGCGGTATGGACTGCATACACCTGCGTAATGCTGCTTCCGGGAATGCATGAGAGATACGATTATGCGATGCTTCTTTTGCTGACACCCTTTGCAATCACCTGCAACAGGAAGATAGTGATACCCATGATCATGGCTAACATCTGTTCCCTTGCAACCTACGGCACAGTGCTGTTCCATGCGGAGCTGTTCCCGATGCATTACATTGCCCTTGTTTATACTGCGGCATATGTCTGGGTTACAATAGATTTTGTGAGAAAGCTTACCAAAGGAGAGGCCGCAATTGAAGCTTAAGAACGGTTTCAACTTAATAATTGTATTTTGCCTCTCTGTAGCAGCTCTGATAGTTTTGGCGGTCAGCTTTTTTACCACGATCTACTATGACATGAATATAGATGTGGACTTCCCGCAGTATGGGAAGGAGAATATACCGGTTCTTCTGATATTAACGGCGGTTTCGCTCTTTGTATTGTACAAGCTATATAGGCGCGGCAAGGCCTTTCTGACAGGGAAGTATGCACTGATATTTGCCCTGGGATTTTGCTTTTGCTACTGCATGATGCTTATTCTTGCAATCAAGCCAAGGGCTGTCAACGACTCCATGTCCCTTAACAGAGTTATCAATGAATTCATGGACGGAGATTACAGCTCCCTTACAACGCCGGGAGAGTACCTGTTTTACTGGCCCTATCAGCTGGGTTATGTGGCCTTTGGACAGATAGTGTGCACGATCTTTGGCAGGGATAATTTTTTTGCCTGGGATATTATCCAGCTGATATCCGTTATGACCACCATGTACCTGCTTCACAGGATTACCCGTGAGATCTTCGACGACGAGGTGGTATGCGGACTTATGGATATGCTGTCCGCCGGGTGTCTGTTTTTCTACAACTATGTTACGTACATATATGGAGACATCCTCAGTATGGGGCCTCAGACCCTTGCACTGTACATGACACTTTTGTATATCAAGAGGGAGAAAAAGAGATATATCCTTGGAGCTGCAGTTTCCATAGCTCTTGCGGTCATGCTGAAAAATAATGCTCAGATCGCACTTATCGCCATGTCGATGCTGATCATCGGAAGTACCGTTAAGGGAGGCTCCGATTTATCCGGAAGGGAAATAGTAAAGAGATTGGTCGAGAGACTTCTAATGGTCCTGATCCTTGTCCTTGCGGTAAAAGCACAGGGCTACGCAGTTGAGAGCTATTACAAAAAAGCTGCGAATCTCACGGCTCTTCCACAGGGCTGCCCCATGGAATCCTACATTGCAATGGGACTTCAGGAGAGCGAGCTTGAGGACGGATGGTACAATGGTTATCACTACACCATCTACGGTGAGTTCAATGATTACAACAAAGATGCTGCAAGGGATCTGGCAATCGCCAGTATAAAAGAGTCCCTTGGAAGTTTCGTTACAAGACCTCTTCACGGCGGCAGATTTTTACTTCGCAAATTCACCACCCAGTGGGCAGATCCGGTGTGCGTTTCGACCCATAATCTGGACCTTGTCAGCCGACATGTTGAGAATCCGACCAAAATGATGTATTATCTTGTTTTTGGAGAGGGAAGTAAGATTCTTATCTGGGTGATGAATGTTTTTATGACAATTTGTTACCTGTGCGTGCTTATCTGCCTTAAGGAAATGCTGAGGAACAAGACAGTATCCCCGGAGGCTATGTTGTTTCTTATTCTTATCTTCGGAGGAATGGTATTTCATGAATTCTGGGAGGGATCTTCCAGATATGCAATGAGATATTATATATATTGGCTACCCTTTGCGGCAGCCGGACTTAAGACTCTGTTTGACAGGATCTGTGTCAAGATCCACGGAGCCTGACGGTAAGTTAACTAATTTTTTTAGATTATAGGAGAGTATTAGAAATGCCAATAAGAGTTAACAGTTTCATGGGAAAATTCGGATGGTTTGCAAGGAAGCATTTTCCTATGCTTGCCAGCAACGCTTATCTTAAGCTTCAGTTCACCACAAGAAGCAAGTCTCAGAAGGCTTATTGTGATTACTTCCTGAATGCCAAGGAAGTTCCCATGCCAAATGTAGTAAATATCGAGACCATCAACAGATGTAATTCAACCTGCGCCTTCTGCACAGCAAATGTTCATGCTGAGTGCAGACCTCTTCGCAAGATTGACGACGATCTTTACAGAAGTATCATCGATCAGCTGGCGGACTGGGGCTATAAGGGACATCTTACTCTTTACGGAAATAATGAACCTCTTCTTGATACCGAGATTGTGGAGAGACACAAATACGCAAGGGAGAAGCTTCCTGACAGCTTTATTTTCATGTCAACCAACGGACTTATCCTTACAATTGACAAGTTAAAAGAGGTTGCACCTTACATCAACCAGCTTATCATCAACAACTATTCCATGGAGATGAAGCTCCATGATAATATTAAGGAAATCTATGATTATGTAAAGGCTCATCCCCAGGAGTTCAAGGATCTTGATATCCAGATCCAGATGAGATACCTCCAGGAGGTTCTTACAAACAGAGCCGGCAGTGCACCTAACAAGAAGGCCACCGAGAAGGTTGTCAAGGAGACCTGTCTTCTTCCCTTCACGGATATGTGGATCATGCCCAACGGAAAGATGGGACTTTGCTGCTGTGATAACTTCGAGACCACAGATTTCGGTGATCTTACCAAGGTCAGCCTCAAGGAAGCCTGGGGAAGCGAGCAGTTCCAGCAGGTTAGAAGAAAGATCGCAGAGGGAAGACAGAACTATCCTTTCTGTAAGCACTGTGACTTTATCGATGCGGGCTTCCGTATGCAGCTTGTAAATGCCATCCTTAGCGGTGACCAGGAAGCTGCCAACAAGCTTGGCGGCCATGAGCGTATGAAGATCGGCAAGAAGAATAACGAGGACGACAATATTAAGTAATGAAGCGCTATATGAAGCATTTCGGAACTGCATTTGCCTGTGTGTTTATATTAGCTGTTATCATCTTTTATGCATGTATAGGTGAGAACAGCTATATTGCCGTGCAGGATAATATGGATCTGTTCATAGCTCAGTTTGCCATGCTAAGAAACTCCGGCACGTTTTTTGGACTGGGGTCTGCAGCGCCCTTCCTCGGAGGTGTCTCGAGGGATGTGCTTCCCAGCGAATTGTCGCTGTACACTCTTTTGTACATGTTTCTGCCAAGCTTTGCAGCGTACGTAACCGGCTATGTTCTTAAGGTGGTAATTGCCATCGTATCCTGCAGGCTCCTGTTTCTTGATATGGTACAGGAAAAGAATGAACACACTGAGAACCTGGCAACTCTGACAGGACTATTATACGGCGTCCTTAATCTTTTCCCTGCTTTTGGAATTCCCTTTTCGGCAATTCCGCTGATAGTGTACCTTCTTAGAAAGGTATATGCAGAAAAAAGCCTGAAATGGTACGCTTTGATCTTTCTGTATCCGTTTATTTCCTATTTTTCCTATATAGGATTTTTCATAATCGGCTATCTCTTTGTGGCAGTGATCATTTTCTGGATCAAGGACAGGAAGTTCCCCTTGAGCCTTTTTATCTCAATGATATTACTGTCTCTCGGAAGCGTAGTGTTCGAGTACAGACTGTTTTACATGATGCTCTTTTCCGACACCGCAACCATCAGAGATACAATGGTTCAGACCTATTTCGGAACAGGGGACATGCTCAGGGAGATGTGGGACGTATTCTTAAACGGAATGATGCACATCGAGGATGTTCATAAATATGTGATCCTTCCTGTGTGCGGCATCTACTTCCTGATCCTGAATGGTTCTTATATAGTCAAAAAGAATGTAAAGGGCATGTTTACCGATATCTTCAACTTATGCGCATTGCTCCTTGTTCTGGACTGCGTCGTTTACGGACTGTATTATTCGGAGTTTGTCAACAATCTTATCAAGACCGTTGTGCCGCCTCTTACGGGATTTCAGTATAACCGTACTGTTTTCTTCAATCCCTTTATCTGGTGCGCAATGCTGTTTATTATTGTGTACAGGCTGTCCGGTATGGGCAAAAAGGCTGCAACCGCCTTGGGTTACATCCTTGTGATGGCAGCAGGAGCGGCAGTTCTTCTGTCCCCTACAAGATATAACGATCTGTACAACACTGCCTTTTACACAGTAAGACAGAATGTCTTCGGCAACGTGAATGATGACCTTAATTACAGGGAATTCTATTCTGAGGATTTGTTCAAAGAGATCAAAAAAGACATCGGCTACGAGGATGGTGACTGGGCTGTCGCCTATGGAATGCATCCCGCAGTCCTTGAGTATAACGGTATATCAACCCTTGATGGTTATCTGGGCTTCTATCCCCAGAGCTACAAGGAGGATTTTCGCAAGATCATAGCTCCTGCTCTTGAGCGTAAGGAGAACACCCGCATCTACTTCGATGAGTGGGGCGCCAGGTGTTATCTCTACTCGGGAACGGATGATACCATTGTCATGGCAACCAAGAGCATGACGGGAGTTACCGACAGGGATATTTATATCGATACAGACGCACTTAAGGATCTTGGCTGCAAATATCTGTTTTCAAGGATCGAATTAAGTAACGCTGCTGATGTGGGACTGTCACTCATCGGTGAATATTCCGGCTATGGTTCACCCTATACCATTTATGTGTATACGTCGGATTGACATGATAGTACAATAATTATTAAAGACTTAAGTCTATGAAATTAAGTAAAAGAGGTTAATTATGGATAAAATAGCGGTTTTGATTCCCTGCTACAACGAAGAAAAGACAATTGCCAAGGTTATAAGAGATGCCAAGAAGGCACTCCCCGAGGCTGCCATATATGTCTATAACAACAATTCCAAGGACAGAACTGCCGAGATAGCCGCTGAGGAAGGTGCTATTGTTCGCAACGAGTATATGCAGGGCAAGGGAAATGTTATCAGGCGCATGTTCAGGGAAATCGACGCCCTTGTCTATGTAATGGTGGACGGAGATGACACTTATCCCATGGAGTCAGCTCCTGAGATGGTGGACAAGGTTCTTAACCACAACGCCGATATGGTGGTTGGCGACAGACTCTCATCAACCTATTATCAGGAGAACAAAAGACCCTTCCACAATTTTGGAAATGACCTTGTAAGAGCCAGCATCAACGGCCTTTTTAAGTGCAATATAAGAGACGTAATGACGGGCTTTAGAGCTTTTTCCTACGAGTTTGTTAAGACCTTTCCCGTTCTTTCCAAGGGCTTTGAGATTGAGACGGAGATGACTATCCATGCTGTCTACAACAACATGCAGATAGACAACGTGATCATCGAATACAGAGACCGCCCCGAAGGGTCAGTCAGCAAGCTTAACACCTATGCCGACGGTTTCAAGGTACTCAGAACTATTTTGAGACTGTACAGAAGCTACAAGCCTTTTGGCTTTTTCTTTGGAATTGCAGTGGTACTGGCAGCTCTCTCAATCGGATTCTTTATTCCGATCCTGTTTGCTTACTGGGAGACACATATGGTGCCCAAGATCCCGACGCTTATCGTGTGCTGCTTCGTGATGATGGCTGCGGTCCAGAGCTTTTTTGCCGGAGTTATTCTCTCCACCATGGCTCTGAACAACAGGCGTGAGTTTGAGATGCAGCTCAATATGCTTCAAAGACACAAGGAAACCGACAGGGAAAAAGACGGAAAGACAGAAAATGAGTGATAAATCCGGAAAAAAGCTTGCATTAAATGCTTCAAGAGATTTTATATTCAGCGTCTGTGCGCTGCTTATCTATAACGGTGTTCTTCAGCTACTCATCTATCCCGGTCTAAATGACCGGATGGGTGCCGAGGCTTTTGGCACCGTTCTTTATTTGATTTCAATTGTATCGGTTATGGGAGCGGGCTTTGGAACCGCAGGGAGCTATTCAAGAATGGTGGCCAAAAAGGACAGGGCGCAGGCCAACGGTGATTACAACCTGTTCCTTGCGGTGATCGCTCTTATCAGTATTCCTGTGACTCTGGTTTCGCTGCTGGTTCTTAAGGAACTGAAGGCCGCTGTGTTTGTTCAGGTCCTGGTTCTCATGATCGTGACGGTGCTAAGGTACTATGCGGATGTGGAATACCGCATGAACATCAGATTTGCGGATTACTTCTTCTTTTTCCTGGCAACGTCTGCAGGCTACTGCCTGGGACTGTTCCTGTATCCCTACAGTAGCAGCTGGGTGCTGTGTCTGTTTCTGGGAGAGGCATTCGGAATTATCTATACGATCATCAGAGGTAAGATATTCAGACCGCCCTTTATGGAGCTGTCGCAGTATTACAAAGAGAACTTCAGGTCAGCCTTTATCATATCCGCCAGCAATCTGATCTCTGCGCTGATCCTTAATTCGGACAGGATATTCTTAAGAGTCCTGGTGGGAGCAAGAGAGGTAACGGTGTTCTATACCGCCAGCCTTATCGGCAAGATAGTTGCCATGCTTACTACGCCTCTTAATGGTATAATCATCAGCTATTTTACCAATTACAAGATCAGGATAACCAGGAAGATTTTTGCCGGAATAGGAGCGGGACTGGTGCTTGTATCTGCGGTTCTTGCTCTTATGTGCAGTGCGGTTTCGTATATTTTTGTGAAAATAATGTACCCCGATGTTTTTGATGAGGCCAGGGCATACTTTTTCCTGGCCAATCTGGGACAGATAATGTTTTTCCTGTCAGGGTCACTGATGGTTGTGGTTCTTAGTTTTACAAAAGAAAAACTGCAGCTTGTTATCAACATTGTATATGTGATAAGCTTCGCTGCAGTTGTTATTCCCGGGACTGTATTATTCGGTCTTGCGGGTATGGCCTACGGCCTTGTTATCGTTAATCTGATAAGACTTGTTGTTACGGTAATACTGGGCCTTAGGGCCTTATGATTTATTGCGGGGGTGCCAACAGGTATTCCCCGTTTTGCATTTTCTCATATTCATCGGGATAATACTCGTGCATCATATCTGCGGGGTATCTGTAGTATTCGTCCGGATTGAATTCTGCGATCTTGATGAAATCCGTCTCCATGTAGGCATAGGGCTCATTTCCTTCGAACCAGTTGGGAATGTGGGCAAGGAGCCTTGCAAATACCTGGCGCCCCTTGAGGCTTAAGTGCGTGCCGTCCATAAGATATTCCTCATAGGTATCAAGGTACAGATCACATTTGGAAATGAACATACAGTCAAAGTCTATTACACCTTCGATCTCAACAACGTTGCCGACCTTTCTTGCGTAATTGGCGAGGGTGTCGATTCCGTTGGAAACCACGTAGGAATCACCGATAAAGTTCCCGCTTCCGTCCTTGTAGATTCCGTAGAAAGGAGTCATGAGAACAATCTTGGCATTGGGACTGATCTTACGAAGTTCGTCGATTCCTGTGTTGAGGGCACCGAAGAAGGTTTTGACATAATCTACGTCAGTTCCGTTGACGTCCAGAGGCACTTTGTTGAAAAAGTCGTTGGCTCCGTATTCCACGAAGTAATAGTCGACCTTGGCGGGATCGATCTTCTCCATTACGCTAAGTACCTCGGGGTTTTTTGAGAGGACCTGTGTGCGGTCTGCTCTTCCCTCAAGGGCATATACGATACCCATGAAGCAGTTGGAGGTGAATTTCTCCGGAGTCAGCTCTGAAGTGGTGGCTTCAAGGGCTGCGGTTGTTCCGCCGATTCCCAGGTTATAGGCTACGGAATTGGGAACTCTTGCGCTTATCAAAGATGCAAGGTCTGTGCCGTCGCTCCTTCCGTTGGCCATCTGGCTGTCACCGATGAAGACCATCTCAACCTTGTCTTCGACCTTCTGCTCTTCCTCTTTATTTTCCTGCGAGCTACTTGCTGCTGAAGAGGCATCTCCGGCGGCTGCTTCCAGCTCCTCGATAATGGGCTCGATAAGGTCCTCTATGACAATGATGTTATCCTCGGAGGATTGCTCCGACGCTGAATCCGATGAAGCTTCCGATGAAGCCTCCGCAGAGGAATCCTCGGATACGTTTTCAGTTGCGGGTTTGGGATCGTCCTTGTGAAGGGAACATCCCGTCAGAGTTATTACCGATGCCATGAAGGCAGCAGTAAATATTTTTGTTATTTTTTTCATACTAGAATCTCCTCAAAAATGAACTACAACCTATATTGTAACAAATTTGAGATTAAATGAAACCTTTTGAGGGAGAAAAAGATATCATTTTAATTTGAAGAAATGGACTTACTGCGTTATACTACTTATGTTGTTTAATAGAGATACTATGTAAATCAGGGGAAAAATCAATGAAAAAAGCGCTAATTATCGGAGCAGGACCCGCAGGACTCACAGCTGCTTACGAACTTTTATCCAAATCCAAGGACTACGAAGTAGTTGTTTTTGAGGAGACTGAGCAGTTCGGCGGAATATCCAGAACCGTAAATTATAAGGGTAACAGAATGGACATGGGAGGACACAGATTCTTCTCCAAGGTTCCCGAGGTCAACGAATGGTGGGACAAGATGCTCCCTCAGCAGGGCTCACCCACATACGACGATATAGTACTGGGCAGACCTATGACCATGGCAGAGGGCGGTCCCGATCCGGAGAAGACAGACAGGGTTATGCTGAAGAGACACCGCGTATCCCGTATTCTCTTTGATTCCAAGTTCTATGATTATCCTATTTCACTTAAGGCAGAGACCTTCAAGAACTTTGGTTTCCTTACAACTCTTAAGGTTGGATTCTCATACATGGGCTCCGTATTCCACAAGAGACCCGAGGACAATCTTGAGAACCTTTATATCAATAATTTCGGTAAGAAGCTCTATCAGATGTTCTTCGAGTACTACACCGAGAACCTCTGGGGCAGACATCCAAGCGAGATCGACGCCTCCTGGGGCAAGCAGAGAACCAAGGGCCTTTCCATCTTCGGAATTATCAGAGACTATCTTGGAAGACTGTTTAAGGTTAAGAACCGTAAGGTTAACACTTCCCTTATCGAGGAATTCAAATATCCCAAGCTCGGTCCCGGTCAGCTCTGGGACGTAACCGCAGATGAGATCAGGAAGCTTGGCGGAACTATTATCATGAATGCCAAGGTTACAGGAATCCGCAAGGACGGCTACCACGTCAAGGGTATTACCTATACTCAGAACGGTCAGAGCATCGATATGGACGGCGATATTGTTATCAGCTCAATGCCTATCAAGGATCTGGTTGCAGGAATGAACGATGTTCCCGCAGACCCCGCAAGAATTGCAGCAGGACTTCCTTATCGTGATTACATGACTCTTGGTGTCCTTGTTCCCAAGCTCAATCTTGTGAACAAGACCAATATCAAGACCATCGGCAACATCGTTCCCGACAACTGGGTATATGTTCAGGACAGAACAGTTAAGATGGGACGTTTCCAGATCTACAACAACTGGTCACCTTATCTTGTCAAGGATCTCGAGCACACCGTATGGGTTGGACTTGAGTACTTCTGCTTTGAAGGCGATGACATGTGGAATATGACAGAGGATCAGTTCGCTAAGATGGCAATTGCAGAGATGGTATCCCTGGGACTTATCGACGATGCAGCTCAGGTTATGGATTATCACATGGAGAGAGTTAAGAAGGCATATCCTGCTTACTTTGACACCTATGATGAGATGGACAAGCTGGTTGCTTATCTTAATACCATCGACAATCTCTACTGCGTAGGACGTAACGGTCAGCACAGATACAACAACATCGACCATTCAATGTGCACATCCTTTGAGGTTGTTAAGAATATCCTTAGCGGCGCTACAGATCGCAGTAACATCTGGAATGTCAACACCGAGGAGGAGTATCACGAGACCAGTTCCGACAAGGAGACTGAGGACGACTCTGTAGAGATAGACTAATACACAAACATTAAATAATGCGGTGCGGTGTTTCATTGCACCGCACTTATTTCGTAGTAGCAATTTGTTTTTTGTAGTTTTATTTTAGAGGTTTTATTTATGAAAAAGATTAGTATTTTGATCCCATGTTTTAATGAAGTGGAGAACGTGGAAGGCATATCATCAGCCGTTGAGGAGGTTCTTAAGACAAAGCTGTCCTCCTATGACTATGAGATTGTTTTCATCGACAACGCCTCCACCGATGGCACAAGAGACAAGATAGAACAGATCTGCGCCGGCAACAGTAAGATCAAAGCAATCTTTAACGTCACCAATTTCGGCCAGTTCAATTCTCCTTTTTACGGAATGATCTCCCTTGACGGAGACTGCGTCATTCCTGTCTGCGCCGATTTCCAGGATCCCGTTGAACTCATCCCCGAATTTGTCAAAAAGTGGGAAGAGGGCCACAAAATAGTCAGCGGAGTCAAGTCCTCCAGTAAGGAGAACGGGTTTATTTATTTCCTTAGAACCCTTTATTACAAGATTATCAAGAATATGTCCAATGTCAGGATGATTGAGCATTTCACCGGCTTCGGGCTCTATGATAAGACCTTTATTGAGCTTCTTAGGAGCCTTCACGATCCCATTCCATTCATCAGAGGAATCGTTGCGGAGTACGGAGAGGGCTTCAACATGACCACCGTTGAGTACGAGCAGCCTAAGAGAAAGGCCGGCAAGACTCACAACAATTTCTATACTCTGTACGATGCAGCCATGTTGAGCATCACCTCTTATACAAAGGTAGGCCTTCGCCTCTGCACCATGGCGGGCTTTGTGATAGCTCTCATCGATATCATCGTGGCTTTGGTGTATCTGGTCCTTAAGCTGACCCACTGGTATAGTTTCCATGCGGGCTATGCGCCCATGATCATCGGAATGTTCATGATGGGAGCGATTCAGCTATTGTTCATAGGTCTTATGGGTGAGTACATTCTCAATATCAACACCCGTGTCATCGGAAGACCTCTTGTGGTAGAAGAAAAAAGGATTAATTTCTAAACTTTGGAGGAGCAATGCAGTTCATATCTTTTGGATTTTTGATATTCCTGCCCATAGTGGTTTTGATAAATCTCATAATCCCAAGAAAATGGCGATATGTATGGCTGTTTATTACAAGTGCCGCCTTTTACTTAAGTATTGATGTAAAGGGCTCGATAGTTCTTGTGCTGTCCATACTTACCACCTATTTTGCAGGACTTCTTTTGGACAAAGAGGGAGACAAAAAAGGCAGAGACAAACTTATCTTTGTACTTTGTCTTATTATCAACATCGGAATGATCCTGGTCCTTAAATACCTGGGCTTTTTCGAGAGAACTGTTTTTGGCATTATCGGGAAAGAAGCGCAGGACACTATAGCATCACGCATCATCGCACCGATTGGAATCTCCTTCTATGTGCTCAAGGCAATAAGCTATCTTATTGATGTCAAAAGAGGAGATCTTAAGGCCGAGAGAAACATAGTCAAATATGCGCTCTATGTATCCTTCTTCCCTCAGATTATATCGGGACCTATTGAGAGAGCAGGAGATCTCCTTCCTCAGTTTTCTTATCCGCTGTCCGTTGACTATGACAGATTAAGGGATGGCTCCATGCAGATGCTCTGGGGATATTTCCTCAAGCTGGTGGTGGCCGACAGACTTGGAATCTTCGTTAACTCCGTGTATTCGGGAAGCGGCACAAGCGGTCTTGTCACGCTTCTTGCCACGATATTCTATACCTTCGAGATCTACTGTGACTTTGGCGGGTATTCACATATTGCCATCGGAGCTGCCAGAATACTTGGCATAGATGTTATGAAGAACTTTGACAGCCCCTACCTGTCCATGTCAATCGCAGAGTTCTGGAGAAGATGGCATATATCTCTCTCAAGCTTTTTCAAGGATTATATCTATATCCCTCTTGGAGGAAACAGGAAGGGAACTGTCAGGAAATACATCAATATCATCATTGTATTTGCTGTGAGCGGTCTGTGGCACGGAGCGAATTACACCTTTATACTCTGGGGACTTCTCCATGCTGTGTATCAGATAATCGGGTTTGTTCTTAAGCCTGTAAGAGATGGAGCAGTTAAGCTCTTTAAGGTAAACCGAAGCTCTTTTTCACACGTGCTCTATAAGGTTATCGTTACCTTCCTGCTGGTTAATTTTGCATGGGTATTCTTCAGGGCTGACAGCGTTTCGCAGGCAGTGGGAATACTTAAGACCTGTATGCATCCCGCGCCCTGGGCACTCACAAGCGGCGAGTTATTTGCTCATGGCCTTAACGAAGCCAATATGCTGCTGGCGTTGATCGGCATCGGCATTCTTGTGATAGTCGACATCATGAATTACAAGGGAGTTGTGATCAGAGAGAAGATTATGGCTCAGGGAATATGGTTTAGATACCTTGTAGCCATCGCGGCGGTTTTGGTGATTCTGGTATGTGGTATCTGGGGTCCCGGCTACGATGCAGCCAGCTTTATTTACCAGCAGTTCTGATAAAAAATACGAAAACAGGTGCTTATGAAAACTAAGATTTTGAATTTCTGTAAAGCGGCAGTTTTTTTCCTACTCCTTGCAGTCTGCATTCTGGCAGCGATAGTGGTGGTGAGAAGAAAAGAGAGCAGCTACAAATACGCAGACTTTTTTGACAAAGCCAAAAACGATCAGATTGATGTGTTGTTTATGGGCTCCTCCCATGTGATCAACGCAGTTAATCCCGCAACTCTGTACAGGAACTACGGCATAACCTCCTACAATATGGGAGGCCATGGCTCCGTAATGCAGGCCACTTACTGGGAGCTCATTGAGGCGCTGGACTACTGCAAGCCCAAGTGGGTTGTGGTTGATGCCTATATGCTTGAGAAGGACTATCAGTATCTTGATGTGATGGAGGAGAATGCAGATCCCGGGGATATTAATACCTCTGTGGAGCAGCTCCATCTCAATATGGATGCATGGCCTCTTGGCAGGCTCAAGATTGCGGCGGTGAACGATCTTATCAAAGACCCGGACAAGAGAAATCAGTTTTTGTTCGATTTCATTGTATATCATGACAGATGGAGCGAACTTGACGAGAATGACTACAGAGCTCTTACTGGAAATGCTGACAGGAATCAGCTTTTTGGAGCTGAGATGAGATATGATGTTGAGAAGACTCCGGTTACTTACCCGGATCCTCAGGAGGGAGCTCTTTTATCGGGGCACACCGTGGGACAGGAGTATCTTCGCAAGATCATCGATGAGTGTCAGAGAGACGGCATAGGAGTTGTTGTTACCTATCTTCCCTTCTGCGCAGATACAGACGACAAGATCGCAGCAAACAGTGCAGGCGCTGTCGCAGGTGAATATGGCGTGCCATATATTAATATGCTTGATAAGGATATAATAGATATTAGGACGGATCTCAACGACACAGGACACCTTAATGCCTCAGGTGCCGAGAAGGTAAGCAGGTTCTTGGGACAGTGGCTTACAGACAACGCGGACCTTGCAGATCATAGAGGAGATGCTTCCTACAGTGACTGGCAGAACAAGGCAGATGCTTACTACGGTAGCATTTCAGATATGGCAGCATCGGAAGACGATCTGTACACGGAGCTTGAACTTCTATCTCTTAATGAGGTATCAGGAATTGTCTACTTCAATCAGGGAAGCGGAGCCTTCCACGATGATACTCTGAGGAAAATGGTGAGTAACATCGCAGGAACAGACACCATCTATCAGGCTAACGGCCCCTACATCCTTATAAACGATGTGGGAAGCGGCAAGACCTATGAGGCCTTTGATGACGGATTTTTGGGAGGCGTTCCCACGGCTATGGGTAACTTAATTTATCAGCCTGTAGAGGCAAGATTCAGGTTCCTCTATGCCGAAGAGAATGAGGAAATGAATTACCTGTATGACGATGAGCACGCTGACTTCGATATTCAGGTCATCACCTATGACCCGGTCAGCGGAGAGGTCCTGACCCACAGATTTTACAGGTCCTATGGAAACAGATACAGAACGGATTAAAGGAAAGGAAATATTATGAGCGAGAAGATTTGTATAGTTGGAATAGCCGGAGGAACAGCTTCAGGAAAGACCACAATAGTACGTAAGATAAAGGAGAGCTTTGGAGACGATATTGTTGTCATCAATCACGACTCCTATTACAAGGCCCATGACGACCTTTCCTATGAGGACAGATCAAGACTTAACTACGACCATCCCGCTTCTTTTGACACCGATCTTATGATCGAGGATATCAAGAAGCTCAAGAACAATCAGGAAATTGACATGCCTGTTTATGATTACACAATCCATAACAGGTCAGATGCCACTGTCCATGTTGTTCCCAAGAAGGTAATCATCGTTGAAGGTATTCTTATCCTTGAGAACAAGGAACTCAGGGACCTTATGGACATCAAGGTCTTCGTTGAGACCGATGCCGACGAGAGACTTATGAGAAGAATCAGACGTGACATGGTGGAGAGAGCAAGATCCATCGACTCAATTCTTATGCAGTACAGAGAGACTGTTAAGCCCATGCACGAGCAGTTCGTTGAGCCCAGCAAAAAATATGCCGACATCATTATTCCAAGAGGCGGTGAGAACACCACCGGAATCGGCATCCTTCAGGAGCATCTTAAGCTCGTAATGTCTAAATGAGAGGATAGTTACCAATGCTTTTAATTCTATGGCTTTTGATTGTTCCGATGCTAATCGGAATATTACTTAACGGCATACTTCCCATATTCAGACGCACCGTGGGCATTACCTTCATACTGGGATATCTTGCTTATTTCGGACTTTTTGAGATCATTGCCATCCCTTGTATGACGAGGATTACCTATGGAGCCTTCGGATACTGTTACAGATATTTTTTCGCTTCTTCAATTGTGCTGGCGGTTCTGGGACTTACAAGACTCATACTTGTGCTTGTAAAAAAAGGACCAAGCTTTTTATCGGTATTTCCAGGAGATACCCATGCGGGAGCCCATGAGCTGATGAGCCCAAGGTCTGATCCCAAGGGGCTTAAACTGGATTATTCAGTGGAGTCCAGGATCTATTGGGGTATCTTTTTTGTGCTTTTAGCGGTTCAGATGGTGCTGGCAGTTGTTATGTCCAGCTTTGACGGTGATGATGCCTATTATGTGGTTGAATCCCTGCTGGCTCAGCAGGCGGATGTTATGAACACAATTCACCCCTATACGGGTATTTCCACCAGCCTGGATATCAGACATGCCTTTGCGGTTATAACAATGTGGATTGCCTTTGTGGCAAAGGGCAGCGGAGTTCATTCGACCATAGTAGCTCACAGTATCATTCCGCTGGTTGTTATTCCTTTTGTGTACCTTGTTTATGTTGAGATAGGAAGAATCCTTTTCAGAAGAAGACAGGAAGTTATCCCTGTATTCATGCTGGTGGTATCCTTCCTTATGATGTTTGGAAATGTGTCAATTTATACCCCGGCCACCTTCTTTCTCATGAGAACCTGGCAGGGTAAGGCTATGGTGGCCAACCTGGTATTTCCCCTTATTCTCTGGATCTTTTTATGGCTCCTTGAGGATATCAGAGAAACCTCAGGAAACGGGAAGCTCACCTGGATGCAGAAGGTGGCGCCCTGGTTCATTCTTACTCTTGTAAATATGCTTTCCGGCATCTGCAGCTCCTTAGGAATAGTCTTCGGAGGAGGTCTGGTAGCTCTTTATACACTGGTACTGTTGTTTTTTAGAAAAAAATGGACATGTCTCTTGGGCGCTTTTGTCAGCGTGATACCAAGTATGATATACGTGCTTGTTTACATGTCTTTACGGGGGGCCTGATATGTACGGAATTTTTATGGAATGCTGGGTGGCCCTTAAGCTATACGGCGGTAACGGAGTGCTGCTGGTACTGTTTTTGGCAGCGGCCATCTATCTTACGTTCAAAGAAGAAAATATCAAAAAGAAGGTCATGTTGGGAATCCTCCCTCTTGTTGTATTGGCGGGATTTCTTTTCCCTGTGACCAAGATTGTTTATGTTGCTGTGTTTAATAGCGATGGAGGCGATACATATTACCGGGTGCTGTGGCTTATTCCCATGTATGCGGTAATAGGTTACGCAGCCTGCAAACTCATCTTTTCTTTTAAGAAAAAAGCGGTTTCACGCATTGTAATGGCGCTTATACTTGCGGTTATAGCAGCCGGCGGCTCACTGGTCTATCTCAATCAGTATGTCTCTGTTGCCCAGAACCTGTACCACATTCCGGATAATGTGATAGAGATCTGCGACAGGATAACCCCTGATGAGGGAAAGCCTCGTGTCAGGGCGGCGTTCCCTTCTGAGCTGGTTCATTTTGTAAGGCAGTATGACACAAATATCCTTATGCCCTACGGCAGAGAGATGCTGGAGCCCGGGAAGGATTACTATAACCCTGTTTTTGAGGTTATGGAAAAGCCAAAGGTCATAAATGCCGAGGAACTTGTGAATGCCACCAGAGAGACCAAGTGCAGCTATATAATCCTTGCGGAGGACAGGAAGATAGATGCAGATCTTACGGAGCTGGGACTTAAGGTGATGGATACCGTGGGAAAATATATTATCTACGTGGATCCGGAAATATTAGAGAATTGATGGAAGATTAAATATGAAAAAAGCAGAATCGATAACCGAGCTTCACAATATTCTTTATGACATGTTGCTGGAGGTTGACAGGATCTGTAAAGAGAACGACATCCGGTATTTTCTTGCTTTTGGCACAGAAATCGGCGCCGTAAGAGACAATGCCTTTATCCCCTGGGATGATGACATAGACATAAAGGTTATGAGAGAAGACTATGAGCGCTTTAAAAGTGCCATGAAAGCAAACCTTAAGGCGCCCTATAAGTTCACAGAGCCAATAGATAACAAGCCTTATTTCTTTGATTTCGTTCCAAGAATAATTAACACGCAGTATATTCTGAAAGAGACAGGAAGCCTTCAGAATCACCCTGCTGTGGACGTTTTTCTTGTGGACCGCATACCGGATGGCAAGGCCCTTAAGAAAATGTATTTTAAGCTGAAGGTGATACATGCCCTTAGCATTTCCAAGAGGGAAAGAATAGATTATAGCGATTATAAAGGCCCTCAGAAGCTTGGAATATTTTTTATCGGCCTGATAGGCAGACTTTTTTCCCTGGAAAAGCTTATCGGAATGTATGACAGGCAGCAGAGAAAATACGAAAATGTTAAGACCCCTTGCAGGTTCACAAGTAATTTTGCCTTTGGAATTCAGGCACTGTACGACTTTGATACCTACGAGGAAGCCACCATGGTCCTTCTGGAAAAAGACAAGTTCCCCTGTCCCAAAGATTATGACAGGGAGTTAAGGCTCGTCTACGGAGACTATATGACACCCAAAAAGATGGGAATAGTACACTTCGAGGAGAACGAATAATGCAGGCAATAATTCTGGCAGCCGGAATGGGTAAGAGATTAAAAGAACTCACCCAGAATAATACAAAATGTATGGTAAAGGTCAACGGAGTATCTCTGATAGAGAGAATGCTTGGCCAGCTTGAAAAAAAGAACTTGTCCAGAATAGTCATTGTTGTTGGCTATGAGGGCAGGAAACTTATTGACTATATCGGAACGCTGGGAATAAAGACACCTATTGAGTATATCGATAATCCCATCTATGACAGGACCAACAATATATATTCATTGTCCCTGGCCGGGGACTATCTTCTGGAAGAGGATACACTTCTTTTTGAATCGGATCTTATATTTGAGGACAGTGTTCTTGATGCTCTTATAGAGGATCCAAGGCCGACACTGGCCCTTGTTGACAAGTATGAAGCCTGGATGGACGGAACCTGTGTCAAACTCTCTGAGGATGACAGCATCGAGGCGTTTATTCCCGGTAAAAAATTCAAATTTAACGAGATAAAGGATTACTACAAAACTGTAAATATATATAAATTCAGCAGGCACTTTTCACAGACCCACTATGTACCGTTCCTTTCGGCATATCAGGCTGCTCTGGGTCAGAACGAATATTACGAACAGGTGCTCAGAGTTATAACCATGCTGGATGATCCCGAGATCAGGGCAAAGAGGCTTGATGGCCAGAGATGGTATGAGATTGACGATATTCAGGACCTGGATATCGCAGAGTCGATCTTCACTCCCGATGAAGACGAAAAGGTAAGACTTCTTCAGGGACGCTATGGCGGATACTGGAGATACCCTAAGCTTTTGGATTTCTGCTACCTGGTAAACCCATATTATCCTCCGGAGAAAATGAAGGATGAGATCAGGGCAAATTTCGATACTCTTTTGACACAGTACCCTTCGGGAATGCGTGTGAACAGCCTTCTGGCGGCCAAGAATTTCGGCGTCCACACTGAGAATATACTTGTGGGCAACGGCGCCGCGGAGCTGATCAAGAGCCTTATGGAGAACTTTGAGGGAAAAACAGGATTTATCCGTCCTACCTTTGATGAGTATCCAAACCGCTATGACACTGACTCTTCTGTTAATTTTGTGCCGGAAAACAAGGATTATTCCTATACCTGTGATGACATTATAAGCTTTTTCGCAGACAAGGATATTAAGAACCTTGTGGTAGTTAACCCGGATAACCCAAGCGGCAATTATATACCTAAAAAAGATCTTCTTCGTCTTATTTCCTGGGCAGGAGAAAAGAACATAAAGCTTGTCATTGATGAATCCTTTGCGGATTTTTCAGACGAGCCGGACAACACCCTTATTGAGCAGAGTATTCTTTCGGAAAACCCGCATCTTTTTGTGATGAAGAGTATCTCCAAGTCCTATGGCGTTCCGGGACTTAGGCTCGGGGTTCTGGCATCCGGAGATATCAGGGTTATAGCATCCATGAAAAAGGATGTGGCAATCTGGAATATCAACTCCTTTGGTGAGTTTTATATGCAGATTGAAGAAAAGTACAAGAAGGACTATGCAGAGGCTTTAAAGAAGTTCAGGGATGAGAGAAAGCGATTTGAAGAGCAGCTTTCAAAAATAAACAAGATCAGGGTGATCCCTTCACAGGCCAACTTTGTAATGGTACAGCTGGATGATGATATTTCTCCTAAAGAGCTACTTAAAAAGCTCCTTATAAAGCATAACCTTCTTATCAAGGAACTGACCACCAAGACCAATGGCCACAATTACCTTCGCCTGGCGGTAAGAAACACTGAGGATAACGATATTCTGCTTGCTGCGCTTAAGGAAGAAATAGGAGACTGATCTATGAAAATAGTTGGATTTGAAGATATTGCAAATTTGAAGGTTTCCCCAAGGGTCTGTTATGAATGGACAGAGAGGATGATCGCTGATAAAGCCGCAGCTTTTCTTCCTGCCAAGACTCATATGAATCTTCCCGGCAATGTTTTTTGCAATGTCATGCCCAGTATAATAGATACTCCCTACGGTAAGATGGGCGGGGTCAAGGTCGTGACCAGATATCCTGAAAGAAGGCCTTCCCTCGACAGTAAGATTCTTTTGTTTGACGCAAAAACCGGCGAGTTTCTTTCCCTTATGGACGGCAACTGGATAACAGCCTACAGAACAGGCGCAGTGGCGGTTAATTCAATTCTTACTTTTGCAAAAAAGAATTTTACCGCCCTTGGATTTATCGGCCTTGGTAACGTATCAAGGACTACCATGCTGATACTTGCATCCATGATCACAGACAGAAAGCTTGTGGTAAAGCTTCTTCGCTACAAGGACCAGGCAGAGGATTTTGCCGAGAGGTTCAAAGACTTTGATAATATAGAGTTCAGGATCGTTGATTCCGTAAAGGAGTGTATTAAGGGCTCAGAGGTAGTGGTTTCCGGTGCTACCTATTTTGAAGATGATATAGCTAAGGATGATTGGTTCGACGAGGGCGTATTGGTGGTTCCTATCCATACACGAGGCTTTACGAACTGCGACCTTTTCTTTGATAAGGTGTATGCTGACGATACAGATCATGTAAAAGACTTTAAGAACTTTTCAAAGTTTAAAAGCTTTGCGGAGGTCTGCGATGTTATCTGCAAGAAGGCCCCGGGCAGAGAGTCTGACAGCGAGAGAATACTGGCCTACAATATCGGCGTTTCTATTCATGATATCAATTATGCTGTACACATTTATCACCTTCTTTTACAGGATCAGCAGGCTTTTTCCAAGCTGACTGATTCAGATATGAAAGAGCCCGTGGAGAAATTCTGGGTTTGATCACAGGGGAAGTCTTTTATGCTTTTTAACTCTTACGAATTTGCACTACTGTTTTTGCCGCTGTTTATGGCGGGATTTTTCATAATAAGAAAAGCACTCAGAGAGAAGCCGGCAGCAGATAAGGTTCTTACCTGCTACTGCCTGGCCGGTTCTCTTATTTTTTATGCCCTTTTTGGCCGGAGGAACCTTATTGTTCTTGGGGCAAGCATTCTTTTTAACCTTGTTATCCTGCTGCTTATCAGGAAGTGCACAGCGGATAAGGTGAAGAAAGTCCTGCTTTTTGCCGGTGTTGCCGGTAACTGCATAGCCTTGCTTTTCTTTAAGTTTGCGGGAGTATTCTTCCCAGTGGCCATCAGCTTTTATACCTTTAACCAGATTTCATACCTGGTGGACTCCTACAGAGAAAAAAGTGAAGATAAGATAACGGACTATCTTTTGTACATACTGTTTTTCCCAAAGCTCCTTCAGGGACCTCTTATGAGATTCGAGGATTTTCAGAGGGAAAAAAGAGCTTCATTCGAAGGCGTCCTTGATTGGGACATGCTTATGAAAGCCCTGCTTTTATTTTCTGTCGGTCTTTTTAAAAAGGTTATCCTTGCGGATACCTTCGGAGCAGCGGTGGATTTTGGCTATTCCTCACTGGAGAGCCTTGGAAGTCTGGAAGCGGTTCTTACAGCCGTGTTCTATTCCTTCCAGCTTTACTTTGATTTCAGCGGTTACTGCGACGTGGCTGCCGCTGTGTGCATGATGATGGGAATGGAGCTGCCCCTTAACTTTGACTCACCCTACAGGGCAGTTAACATCGTGGATTTCTGGAAGCGCTGGCACATCACCCTCACAGGCTTTTTTACAAGATATATTTACATCCCTCTTGGAGGAAACAGGAAGGGAACAGCCAGAACCTACTTGAATCTTATGATAGTGTTCCTTATAAGCGGACTGTGGCACGGAAACGGCTTTACCTTTATTGTCTGGGGAGCCATGCACGGCGTGCTCTATGTCATCACCAGAATGCTTATGGGTGACAGGAAAAACATTGAGACAGGAAATGTTTTTGTCAGAACGGTTAAGACTGTTTTGACCTTTGCATACGTTACAGCGGCCTGGGTATTTTTCAGAGCGAACACCGTAAGTGATGCCCTTAAGCTTTTTACCAAAATGGTTACCGGAGGAAAAAAGGCATTACCGGCAGGCTTTTCCTCCTGCTTCCAGCTGGATGAGATCTGGTATATCCTTAAGGTGACACCCGTAATGAAGCTGAGCTTTGCCTGGGATGTGTGCCTCTGGGGCTTCTTGGCGGCCGCCTGTGTAATGATCTTTTTTAATAAAAATGCAATTAGGAAGGTGAAGGACTGCAGAATAGGCCTTGGAAGTACGGTTCTTACTTTTGTGCTTCTTGCCTGGAGCATAGTGAGCTTTGCCGGCGTCAGCACCTTTTTATATATGAATTTCTAAGGAAAGGAAGCCATGGATAATAACAAAAAAGATAAAAACTCCATAGGAAAGCGGTGCTTTTTGGCCCTTTTGGCGATGCTGCTTCTTTTCTTTGCGGCCTGCAGCTGCCTTGTGATCTATGTGGATCCCTTTTTCCATTATCACGAGCCCCTGGAGAGCTTTCCCTATATAGTGGACAACCAGCTCAGCCAGAATCCGGGCATGGCACAGAATATGAAGTACGATTCCTGCATTATCGGATCTTCCATGACTGTCAATTTTGACACCGACGATTTTCACGAATTCATGGGGCTTAATACCGTGAAACTTAGCTACAGCGGGGCATATCCCAAGGATGACAGCAATATTTTGTCCATCGTATTTGACAGAAGCACCTACGCCAGACATAGCAGCGATGTGAAGGCTGTATTTCTTGCCATGGACGTACCTACGATGACAGCGCAGACGGATACCACCAAATATCCGCTACCCGAGTACCTCTATGATGACAACATTTTTAACGACGTCAAATATGTGCTCAACAAGGATGTGCTGCTGCAGTACATAATGAGACCTCTTATTCAGAAAAAGGGTTCCAATCTGTCAGAGATCTATTTTAGCTGGTGGACACCGGAATATTACAATATTCAGTGGGTAATGCACACCTATGAGGAACCTGAGAAGAACCCTGAGGAAGTGACCTGGGAAATGGTATATCCCAAGACCAAAGAAAACCTCGAGGTCAATATTCTGCCCTTTATTGAGCAGAATCCGGACACGGAGTTTTACGTTTTTTACCCGCCCTACAGTATTCTCTACTGGCACAATGTGATGCAGGAGAATTCCTATGATGCCACCTTTGCCCAGTACAGGTATATTGCGGAGAGGCTTCTTGAATACGATAATGTTCATCTGTACTACTTCCAGAACATGGAGGAGGTTACGGATCTTAATAACTACGCTGATTATTCTCATTACAAGCCTGAGATCAACAGGTATATGGTGGAATGTTTCGCAAACGGAACCCATGAGGTTCACAGCGTGGATGAGATGGACAATGAGCTTCTTAAGATGAAACAGATCATAGCTGATTTTGATTATGATACTCTTTTTTCAAAAGACTGGTAATACCGGTCGGGAAGGATGCTAGGTATGAGTAAAAAAAGAAATGCTGAAAAGGAAAGCTTTTTATCGGAGATCCCTGTATGGGTTCATATTTCGGTACTGGCTGTTATTGTTGTTGTAATTGTATTTTCACTGTACAAGCTGATTAAATGGAACAGCGGAACCGTGGAGACTGAAGGCCAGACAGGAGTTGATGCCGAGGTAGAGGTTCTTGACCAGATCTTTGTGCTGCCTGAGGAAAAGAAGGCAGGCCACGAGGATGACGGCACCGAGACAATACTGTTTCTCGGAAATGATGCGATTACCTATGATCAGGGCGAGACAGGAGTTGTGGAGCAGATAGGCTCCAAGCTTGGCGCAACCGTATATAACTGCGGTTTCCCCGACACTACGGTAGCGCTTAAATATGCTGAGAGACAGGACAATTATCCTGCTGATATCTACAGCTTCAAGAATGTCATCGACTGCATCGTTGACGGCAACCTTGATATGCTTGTGGACAGCGCTTCCAACTATACGGACTACACCTATGAGGACCATGCCAGAAAGCTTCGCGACGTGGACTTTGACAAGGTGGATACTCTGGTTATTTTCTATGATGCTTCCGATTATCTCAAGCTCAGAGTCGGCATGAATCCCGACAACGATCAGGATCCCATCACCTACAGCGGCGCCCTTAACTACGGAATTAAGAGATTCCAGGAGAAGTATCCTCACATCAGGATCGTATGCATGTCCTTTACCATGTGCTATGCCTATGACTCCACGGGAGCACTTGTGAGCGGCGACAGATATGATTTCGGCAACGGCAAGCTTACAACTTACCTGCAGTTTATGATCGACAATTCCGGAGCTACCGGCGTGTCATTTATCGACAATTATTACGGCACTGTTCATGAGGACAACAGCTCAGGCTGGCTTCTTGACAACATTCATACCAACGCAGCCTGCAACGAGCATATAGCATCCCACTTTGTAAGTGCGATCTATAACAGGGATTAAGAAATAGATATCAATACTTAGAATTAAGAGCTACAGGGCGGAATTATGAAAAAGAAAAAATTGGGAATAGTAGATTTATTGCAGCTTCAGAGCGCAGTGGTGGTATATTCACTGTCCACCGTAGCTGCAAACCTTGCCTCCAAGCATGAGTTTTTATCCTGGGGGTACATACTCTATTTTGGGCTTGAGTTTGTTATACTTGCGGCTTATGCCCTTATCTGGCAGCAGATGATCAAGAAGTTCCAGCTGTCCATAGCCTATGCCAACAAGGCTCTGACCCTCATGTGGTCAATGGTATGGAACTTCATAATCTTCCATAACGGTATCACCCCCTTCAAGGTAGTGGGCGTGGTGCTGGTTGTCATCGGTGTCATGGTGATGAACAGCGGAATCTCCGAAGAAGAGGAGGAAAAGAAACAATGAATGTATTTTTCCTTCTTATGATCCTGGCTGAGCTTATCGCCTCCACATCACAGATCCTTCTTAAAAAGAGTGCGGAGAAGGAATATCCCTCTTTTATCAGGGAATACCTTAACGTCCTTGTTATAGGCGGCTACGGAATGCTGATGATATCAATGATCATCTCGATATTCTGTTATGACGGCCTTGGATATATGGGCGTTGTTGTAATGGAGCCTCTGGGATATATCATAGTGATGTTTCTTTCAAGACTTGTGTTCAAGGAGAAGTTCACTATCAGAAAGCTTATAGGCATGGTGCTGATACTTGGAGGCATTGCGGTTTTTTACGGCCTTGGCTGAAAGTTGCCGTCATAGCGGTTAAATGTTAGAATTTTACGTAAGAATGTATATTTTAAGAGCTTTTTGGGGGAGACATTAATGAAAAAAGGTTTGAAATTATTCGGGAGAAAAAACGATACCAAACGCAGCAAAGATTTTGACGCCCGAGAAGAGTATTACGAAGACGATTACTACGAAGATGATTACTATGAGGACGAGGACTCTGACGGGGATTACGAAGAGGACTACGACGAAGAATACGAAGAAGACTACGAAGACGAAGAGTATTCCCAGGAGGAGCTTGAGGAATACTATGAGAAGTCAGGCGTAAGAAGAGTCGAAGAAGAGCCGAAGGCACCCGTTTCCGAGGCTGAGCCTGTTAAGGATTACGAGTTTACGGACGAGGATTATCTTGACGATGATGATTATCCTGAGGATGAGATTCTGCCCGTGGATGAGCCTCAGTCTAAGGCGCCTGATACAGATGAAGTCAATGAGCGCGCTTCTGATAATGCCCGCTCTTACGATGAAGAGCCGGAACATGGCAGCGATGACTACGAAGAGTCTGACTACGAGGACGATTACTACGAAGACGACGGCTACGAAGATGACCGCTATGAAGACAGCGAGTACGACGACTCCTATTATGAAGATGATGAATATGATGAGGAGTACTATGAGAAGAAGCCTGCAAGGAAGTCTGGCAGAGGCTCGGCTGCGCTTTTCTTTGCGCGTATAGGAGATGCTATCGCATCAGCTACAGCTGTTGAGCGTATAGCGGCTGTTTTTGCAATAATACTTGTTACAGGCGCAGTTGTGACAGCAACTCTGTATGCAACCGCCATGAGCAAGAACGACGAACTTGGCGCTTTTGCGGAAGTCGGAGCATCCCTTGATGATGTTCAGGTCGTTGGACAGAGCGGACTTATCGCCATTGCCGATGCCCAGAGAGCCAAGATGATGGCAGCAGAGCTTATCAGCGAGGAAGCTATGGAGGAGCAGGAAGAGGAGCCCGAAGAGGAGCAGAAGGGCTGCGAAGTCAAGGTTACCCTCACCTCCATTAAGAGCGATATCAAGGTCAAGTTCATGGACAAGGAGTCCGGCAAGCTCATAGGCGGAGTGCCTTTTGAGATCTCGGTTGTGACTCCCGACGGAACCACCGTTTCCTATGATGACCATGATCAGGATGGAATCATCTATAAGACCAAGCTTACAGCTGGAACCTACAAGGTAACTCCCAAGGAGCTGCCCTCAAATTATTCAGATTATAAACTCAGCACCGAGACACTGACCATCAAGGTAAAAGATACTGTTGAGATGAAGGCAGTGGATGTTAAGAACGAGATTAAGAAAGAGTCCCAGATAAATGTTGCCCAGGAAGAGGCAAAGGGCGGACAGGAGACAGAATCCGAGCTTGCCGATACCGTTGACTGGGACGGAGAGAGCTGGGTCAAAGACGGCGACGGTGACGGAACAACAACCTATTCCGAAGTTAAGAAGGAAGATGTTCCTGAGCCCAGCGGCTCCTCCAAGGTTACCATCAAGACCCTCGGAAGGTTCTCTGAGAGCCCCCTTTCGGAAAGCGCTTCCGAAGAACTCACCACCGATGAAGAGGAAGGTGGTGAAAACGGAGGCGGCGAAGGAAATACCGGCGAAGGTAACGACTCTCCCGGTGAGAGCGGAACCATAGAAGTGGACGAGCCCAAGGAGATATCCCTTAATAAGACCTCGTTTACACTTGAAGTCGGCGAAATGGATACCATCCAGGCATCTGCAGATGCAACCCTCTATTTCGAGACCAGCGATTCCTCTGTTGTCTATGTTGATGACAATGGCAGAATAACAGGCGCAGCTGAAGGAACCGCAACAATAACCATAACCGCCGAAGGCTACAAAGCCGCATATGTGACAGTAACTGTTACCAAGAAGGAGGAAGAAGTCATCGAGACCGGCAGAGTTCCTCTTGAAAACTACAGCGTGTCAATGTATGTGAAGGAGACCTATGTAATTAAATGTACCGATGATTCTGCCAAGTGCAAATTCTCCTCAGACAACGACTCAGTTGCCAAGGTTGATAAGAAGGGAACTGTAACAGCAGTTGCCGAAGGATCTGCAGTTATTACCGTATCCGCCAAGGGCTATGAGGATGCCAGGGTAGAGGTAACGGTTACCAAGAAGCTCGAGTCAGCTGTGGTTCCTATTGAGATCACAAGCCTTACTCTCTACGAGAAGCAGACCAAGAAGATCAAGGTCAAGGAGTCAGGACTTAAGCTCTCCTTCAGCACCAGCGACAAGAATATCGCCAAGGTATCCGATGACGGAACCATCACTGCTGTCAGCAAAGGAAGCTGCAAGATCACAGTATCTGCTGAAGGCTATGAGGACGCCGTTATTGATGTGACAGTAGTTCATCAGGAGCTTAAGGATAAGGACGGCAATACACTCTATGTCCTTGAGTCCGACGGCAAGTACAGAGTTGCGACCTATGCGGACTATGAGTCCTACAAGGTTTTCTATAAGAAAGTTGAGAACAAGAACAAGATATATCACGGCTGGGCAACCATTGACGGCAAGACATACTTTTATGATAACAGCGGCAATTATGTGACCGGAGAACAGGTCATCAACCATGTAAAATATGTATTCGGTTCAGACGGTGTTCTTGCCAAATCCGCACCTACAGTCGGAATCGATGTCAGCAAGCACAACGGAAACATTGACTGGAAGGCAGTCAAGAACTCCGGAGTAAACTTCGCTATCATCAGATGCGGCTACAGAGGCTATTCAACAGGTGTTATGGTAGAGGATCCAACCTTCAGGACCAATATCAGAGGAGCCCTTGCAGCAGGTCTCAGAGTCGGAGTGTATTACTACTCACAGGCTGTGGACGAGGTTGAGGCGGTAGAAGAGGCCTCAATGGTCATCAATCTCCTCAGCGGCTATGGCATACAGCTTCCTGTTTATATGGATGTTGAGGCCAGCGGCGGAAGAGGAGACTCCATCAGCGTATCCCAGAGAACAGCCAATATCAAGGCTTTCTGCGGAACAATTCAGTCTGCGGGATACAAGGCAGGTGTTTATGCCAATAAGACCTGGCTTACCAGCTATATCAACACCTCCCAGATCAGCAAGTATCATATCTGGCTTGCACAGTACGCCAAGGAGCCTACCTACAGCGCATCACGATATGATATGTGGCAGTATACCTCAAAGGGTAGAATATCGGGTATAAGCGGAAACGTGGACATGAATATTTGCTATTAAATTTGACAAATTTTTGTGGTATACTATTTCGGTAAAAATTTGATTTTTTGGAAAGAAGGTATTAAATGAGAACTTATCTAGTGACCGGCGGAGCCGGATTCATCGGATCTAATTACATTCATTATATGTTTAAGAAGTACGACAACGACATCCGTATCATCAACGTGGATGTACTTACCTATGCAGGTAACCTTGAGAACCTCAAGGATATAGAAGGCAGAGATAATTATACTTTTATCAGAGCCGATATCTGCGACAGAGATGCCATTAACAAGATCTTTGAAGAGAATGACATCGACAGAGTAGTTCATTTCGCTGCAGAGAGCCACGTTGACAGATCCATCGTCAATCCCGAGGTCTTCGTTCAGACCAACGTTCTCGGAACAGCAACAATGCTGAACGCAGCCAAGAAGGCATGGGAGCTTCCCGACGGTTCCTTCAAGGAGGGCAAGAAGTTCCTTCATGTAAGTACAGACGAGGTATACGGTTCACTTCCCGAGGATCCTAACGCATATTTCTATGAGACAACACCTTATGATCCTCACAGCCCTTACTCAGCAAGTAAGGCAAGCTCAGATATGCTTGTTAAGGCTTATATGGATACATATAAGTTCCCTGCTAATATCACCAACTGCTCCAACAACTACGGACCTTACCAGTTCCCTGAGAAGCTTATTCCGCTTCATATCAACAATGCCCTTGCAGGCAGAGACCTTCCTGTATACGGCGATGGCAAGAACGTTCGTGACTGGCTCTTTGTTGAGGACCACGCCAAGGCTATCGATATGGTTCAGGAGCAGGGCAAGCTCTTCGAGACCTACAATATCGGCGGACATAATGAGAAACAGAACATTGAGATCGTTAAGACCATCATTGATGTTCTGAGAGAAGAGCTTGATGATTCAGATCCCAGAAAGGCTAAGATCTCCTACGATCTTATCAAGTACGTATCAGACAGAAAGGGACATGACAGAAGATATGCCATCGCTCCCGATAAGATTAAGGCCGAGATCGGATGGGAACCTGAGACCATGTTCAAGGAAGGTATCAGGAAGACTATCAAATGGTACTTCGAGAATCAGGAGTGGCTGCAGCACGTAACCAGCGGCGACTATGAGAAGTACTACGAAGCGATGTACAGCAACCGCTGATCGTCTATTGTAAAAGGAGATTTATAACATGAAGGGTATTATTTTAGCCGGCGGTTCAGGAACCAGGCTTTATCCTCTTACCAGGGCAATGTCCAAGCAGATGATGCCCGTATATGACAAGCCCATGATCTACTATCCCCTTTCCACACTTATGCTGGCAGGGATAAGAGAGGTGCTTATTATTTCAACTCCCAGGGATCTTCCTATGTTTGAGGAGCTCTTTGGAACAGGAGAGCAGCTTGGAATGAAGTTCTCTTATGCTGTTCAGGAGCAGCCAAGGGGGCTTGCTGATGCATTTATTATCGGTGCAGACTTCATTGGCAAGGATTCGGTAGCCCTTGTTCTCGGTGACAACATTTTCTATGGTCAGAGCTTTAGCAAGCTCCTTAGAGAAGTTTCCTCAAGAGAGAGCGGAGCAACAATCTTCGGATATTATGTAAGAGATCCCAGAGCCTATGGCGTTGTTGAGTTCGATGAGAACGGCAAGGCCATCAGCATCGAGGAGAAACCCGAGAATCCCAAGAGTAACTATGCGGTTCCCGGATTGTATTTCTACGATAACAAGGTTGTTGAGATTGCAGCAAATGTACAGCCTTCTGCAAGAGGTGAGATTGAGATCACCAGCATCAACAATGAGTACTTAAATCGCGGCGAGCTCCGTGTAGAGACCATGGGTCGGGGCTTTGCATGGCTTGATACAGGCAATCACGATTCACTTCTTGATGCAGCTGATTTCGTATGCGCATTCCAGAAGAGACAGGGCCTGTACATCTCCTGCATCGAGGAGATAGCCTACAAGAGAGGTTTCATCACCAAGGAGCAGCTGCTCAAGCTGGCTGAGCCTCTTATGAAGACTGATTACGGTAAATATCTAGTAGAAGTTGCAAACGGTCTATAAGCAGAACTGCGCACGCCGCTGCACAGATCGTGAGAATATGATGCACAACGGATTGTCCTTTTTGCGAAGCAGACTTTCATGACAATCCAATTACGGAGCGAAGCGAAGTATGGATTCTAAAGTATTTAGAATGGCTCTACTTACCATAATTAGTGTTTTTGCACTTATTGCAGTTATTGTCTATGCTACCAACGCAGACAAAATAGGCGGACTTTTCGGCAAAAAGGGTAATAACGCCGCTACCGGGGAGAGCTCTGAGGCGGTTTCTCTTACTCTGGCCGAAGAGGCATATGGAGAGCAGATAGGGGATAACCTTAACGGCTTTTTATATGATGAGGACTTTTTTGACGAGACAGAGAAGGTTCCTTCCGTTGTTGTGATCAAGAAGTCTTCTGCTTCTTCCGAGGCTACGGAGGAGGCAGCCTATGAATCTTCCGAGATGGAGGAAGATACCGCAGGTACCGGCATGGCAATTGTGGGTCAGCTTGAGAACCCTGATGCTGAGGCCGGAGCTGACATTAGCAATGAGGGAGCATCACTCCCTTCAGTGATTCCCGTTTCCGACAGTGTAGAAGGAACTTCGGGAGCACATTAAGAAATCATATTTTGGAGAATTTGAAATGGGACAGATAACAGTAGAAACATGTGAAATAGAGGGACTTAAGGTAATCACACCCAAGGTATTCGGCGATGAGAGAGGCTATTTTGTTGAGACCTACAACAAAAATGATTTTGTTAACGCCGGAATCGATGTGGAATTTGTTCAGGACAATCAGTCAGCAAGTAAGAGAGGAGTTCTCAGGGGCCTTCATTTCCAGAAGGAATTTCCTCAGGACAAGCTTGTAAGATGCATTAACGGTGAGGTTTTCGACGTTGCCGTTGACCTTAGAAGAGATTCCAAGACCTTTGGAAAGTGGTTCGGAGTAGTGCTTTCAGCAGAGAACAAGAAGCAGTTCTTTATCCCCAAGGGATTTGCGCACGGCTTTTTGGTTCTTTCCGATTACGCAGAGTTTGCTTACAAATGTTCTGATTTTTATCATCCTAATGACGAGGGAGGACTTATCTGGAACGATCCCGATATCGGCGTAGAGTGGCCCCTTCAGGATGGAGTAGAACTTATCTTTTCTGATAAGGATACAAAATGGGGAGGAATCAAGGAATATTGAATACCGGACTTAAGAAACTTCCCAAGCATATAGGCTTGGGCGTTTTCTATGTATTGGCCTTTGCCCTTGCCCTGGTGGTGATTCTCCACAATAACCCCCTGGCAGATCCGCATACAGAGATGCTCAAGAAGATCTGCGGATGCACCCTTATCGCTGTGAGCTGCATACTGGTTTTTGCCTGGTATGACAAGCTTACTGTATTGCCTGTGGAGCTGTGGAATTCCAGGAAGCTCATCAAAAGGCTGGCCGTCAATGATTTCAAAAAAAGATATGCAGGCTCTTATATGGGCATAGTGTGGGCACTGGCACAGCCGGTGGTCACTGTTTGCATGTATTATATTGTGTTTGATATTATTTTCAATCAGAGAGCCCAGGCGGTTTCAGGAGGAATTGAAGTTCCCTATGTTCTTTTCCTTACAACCGGTCTTGTTCCCTGGTTTTTCTTTACAGAAGCTCTTACCAACGGAACCACATCGCTGCTGGAGTATAACTATCTGGTAAAAAAGGTACTGTTCAAGATAAGCATTCTGCCGATCATCAAGATAATAGCAGCTATGTTCATTCACATTTTCTTTATCTGTGTTCTTATGATAATCGCCTGCATCTATGGTTATTATCCTAACATCTACTGGTTGCAGATAATTTATTACATGGGTTGTGAGTTTATACTTGTCCTGTCTCTTAGTTATGCTACCTGCGCAATAGTAGTATTTTTCAGGGACTTATTGCAGATCATCAATATCGGACTTCAGCTGTTCCAGTGGTATACACCTATTCTGTGGAACATAGAGATCGTTCCAGACAAGTTTAAGTGGCTGATCAAGCTCAATCCCATGACCTACATCGTTGAGGGCTACCGTAACGCCATCTACGGTGACACATGGTTCTTTGAGCATTTTTATTCTTCAACATATTTTTGGCTTTTTGTAGTGGCAACCTTCTGTCTCGGAGCCCTGATCTTCAAGAAGTCCAAGCCACACTTTGCAGATATCCTTTGATAATACCGCTGCTTTTTGGAGTATAAATGGAAAAAGATATAGCTATTGAGGTAAAAAACCTCACCAAATCATATAAACTCTACGATAAGCCCATGGACAGACTTAAGGACTCGCTTGGACTTGCCAGGAAGAAAAAGTACAAGGAGCACCTTGCTCTTAACAACGTAAGTCTTTCGATTCATAAGGGCGAGACCGTAGGAATCATCGGAACCAACGGCTCCGGTAAGTCAACTATCCTCAAGATCATAACAGGGGTACTCTCACCGACTGCGGGAGAGGTTAATGTTGACGGACATATTTCAGCTCTTTTGGAGCTGGGCGCCGGCTTTAACATGGAGTACAACGGAATTGACAACATCTACTTGAACGGTATGATGATCGGCTTTTCCGAGGAAGAGATAGAGAAAAGGCTGGATGCAATCCTGGAGTTTGCAGACATCGGTGATTACGTATACCAGCCGGTCAAGACCTATTCCAGCGGTATGTTTGTCCGCCTTGCTTTTGCGGTGGCCATCAATATCGATCCTGAGATACTTATCGTAGATGAGGCACTTTCAGTCGGAGACGTATTCTTCCAGGCTAAGTGCTATCACAAGTTCGAAGAGTTCAAGAAGCAGGGTAAGACCATTCTTTTTGTATCCCATGACCTTTCCAGTATCAGTAAGTACTGCGACAGGGCGGTTCTTCTGAACCAGGGCGTACTCCTTGGAGAAGGCACCCCTAAGAAGATGATCGATATCTACAAGCAGGTTCTTGTGGGACAGTATCCTCTTCCCAAGAGCGATATCGACAATCTCCTTGACGATGAGGACATAAGAGAGGCCGCAGCTAATGCCGACAAACGTTCCAAGGATAAGATCAAGGATAGCAGCAGCGACAAGGCTAAAGACAAGACTAATAACAACGCCGGCAAGGCCGATGCAGTCAATCCCGACACTCTTGAATACGGCGACGGAGCAGCGACTATAGAAGAGTATTTCGTAACGGATTCTAATGGCGTTAGAACCAGCTCCATTATAAAGGGAACGGATTTCTCTGTTCATATGAAGGTCAGATTTACCCAGGATGTTCAGGCACCGATTTTCGCCTTTACTTTCAAGAACATTATGGGAATTGAGATAACGGGTACCAACTCCATGGTGGAGAAGGCATTCCTTGAGCCTGTTAAGGCCGGGGATGTGAAGGAGATCACTTTTACCCAGAATATGTCGCTTCAGGGCGGTGAATACCTTATCAGCTTTGGAGTTACAGGCTTTAAGCAGAACGATTTTACCGTGTATCACAGGCTCTACGATGCCCTTAATATCACGGTCGTTTCCGACAAGAACACCGTCGGCTATTATGACATGAATTCCACATGCACAGTAGAAGACGCAGAGTAAACATTTGACAAGGACAAGCAAATGCAGGAAGAAGTTAAGATTGGCAAGGTCACACTGAATTTCAAACATTATTCCGGGGTCGATCTCTATAGCGACGGAGCTATTGAGAACGAGCTTCTTGAGATTGTAAAAAAATACAAGAAGGAAGAATACAACAAGGTCATCGAGGAGAGGGGCAACTGGCCCATTCTCTATCATCTGTCCGAGCAGAGAGCCAACATTGTTGAGTGGATCCCCATGGACAAAAAAGCCAAGGTCCTTGAGGTTGGCTCAGGGTGCGGCGCCATCACCGGTATGCTGTCACAGAAGGCCGGCTCTGTTGTGGCCTGCGATCTTTCCAGAAGACGTTCAGAGATCAATGCCACCAGAAACAGCGACTGCGATAACGTGACTATCCATGTTGGTAATTTCCGTGACATTGAGCCGGATCTTCCCAGGGATTTCGATTACATTTTTCTTATCGGAGTATTTGAGTACGGACAGGGCTACATTGGAACCGACAACCCCTACGAGAGATTTCTTAGAATGCTCGGAAGGCATCTGAAGAAGGGCGGAAGAATCGTCATCGCCATTGAGAACCGTCTGGGACTTAAGTACTTTGCAGGCTGCGCCGAGGATCACCTTGGAACCTATTTCTCCGGAATCGAGGGCTATTCCTCAGACAGCGTTGCCAAGACCTTCACAAGGAACGGTCTTATTAATATATTCAAAAAATGCGGAATGAATGAGTATCATTTCTATTATCCTTATCCGGATTACAAGCTTATGACTCTCCTTCACTCCGATTCATATCTCCCGAAATTCGGAGAGCTTCAGGATAACGTCAGGAACTATGACAGGGACAGACTTGTTCTGTTTAATGAGAAGCATGCCTATGAGGATCTTGTTAAGGACGGTATGTATCCTGATTTTGCCAACTCCTTTGAAGTTATTCTGGGCCCGGGCTTTGACACCATCTACAGCAAATACAGCAACGACAGAGTTGATGAGTTCAAGATAAGAACCGACATTGCCATTGACAGAGCAGGCAGAAGGATTATCAAGAAATATCCCCTTACAGAGGCTGCCAAGGAGCATGTCTACAGCATAAGAGACGCCTATGTGGGACTTGTTGAGAAGTTCAGAGGCGGAGACCTTGAGATCAACGACTGTCAGATCAATGAGAAAGAGGGCTGTGCGATCTTCTCCTTCGTAAACGGAGTTCCGCTGGCATCCCTTCTTGATCAGTGCATAGACAAGGATGATATGGAGGGCTTCAATGCTCTTCTTAACGAATACATCAGAAGGATCAGCTACAAGGATACCTATCCTGTGTCTGATTATGACCTTATTTTCTCAAATATTATGGTCAATGGCCCTATTTGGACTATAATAGATTATGAGTGGACCTACGGAAAATGCATACCTCCGAGGGAACAGGTATGGAGAGCTCTGTATTGTTACAGACTTGAGGACAGAAAGAGAGAGAAGTTCGATCCCAAGCCTGTTTTCCAGAGGCTCGGCTTATCCGAAGAGGATATCAAGGGGCTTATCGAAGAGGAATATGCCTTCCAGAAATATGTCACCGGCAATAGAATGTCCATGGTTGAGATCTGGAAAAAGATCGGAAGAAAGATCACGGTTCCCAAGGATATCAACACCAAGGTAGAGGCTGCAAGACCCGCTGACTGCCTCCAGATATATCTTGATACCGGCGATGGCTACTCAGAGGACGACAGCATTTTCCCTGAGGAGCAGTACGACGATAACAGCACTGTTGAGCTGGATATCAGAGTTGATTCAAGATGCAGGGTTGTTAGAATAGATCCCGCTTTCGCACCCTGTCTTGTGACGATAGCAGATGCCACCTGGAACGGTGCGAGCTTATCCGATTCCGACGTGGATGTTTCGATTCATCCGGTTAATGGGGAATGGATATCGGATGATTCCATGATCTTTGATACAGGTGACCCGAACATTGAATTCGGGCTTACGGGCGAGAATCTGGTGGTTCAGGAGAGAAACCATCTTAAGGTCAAGCTCATAACGACACTTATTCCTCTGTCTTCGGCAGCTGCCATTGTGGAATCCCTTGAGCAGCAGAACCGCAAAGAGGAGAAGTCACCCGCCGACAATCTTATTAAGAAGATCGGCAAAAAGATAAAGCAAAAGCGTGAGGAACGCTATTTTAGAGATGACGAGGAGTATTAAAGGGGGATTATGCTTAAAGATTTAGCCAAGGCTGTTCTTGTAAAGGGCAGAACAACTAAATACAAAAAAGCTGTAAGCAGTAAATCTTCAGCCTACGACAAGTGGCAGCACGCTATTGAGAAACAGAGTGTTGTCCCTGCAGAGGCGCCTGTCAGCTACGAGACTCTTCCCACCGGGGAGATCGTGCCCCACAAGCTTCCTGAGCCCAAGGTCAAGGTGATACCTTATTCCAAGGTCTGGGATATTTCCGAGAACAAGGAAGATGAGTCCGTGGTATACCTCTTTGTCAGCCCCAAGGGTAAACTTACCAGAAGGGCTACAGAGGTGGTCAAACAGTATTTTATCGCTCATCCCGAACATAATCTTGTATACGGAGACGAGGACGAGATCGGCAAGGGAGGAAAATATATCCATCCCTTCTTTAAGCCCGACTGGTCCCCGGATTCATATCTTAATGCTTTTTATATCGGCAGCTTCTTTGCCTGCCGTGCTTCTGTAATGCATGCCTCCGACGGCGAATATGACGGCGCTGTGAGAATGCTGGGTGGAACTGCCAACAAGCGCAATTCACCGGAGCAGGTGGGACTTGAAGCTTCCCTTCTTTCTGCGGATGTTTTATTCTGCATGATCGCTCTTCATGAGCATGCCTTCGCCAAGCGAACAGGACTGGATTTCCCTATCGGACATATCAGAGAAGTTCTTTTCCATAGGAACCCCGAACAGGATGTCTTTTACGGAAGGTCCTTCCATAATTCCAGACATATGCTGCTGAAACCCACAACGGTTTCCATCATCATTCCTTCCAAGGATCATCCCGAGGTGCTTAGGCGCTGCCTTGAGTCCATTGTTGAGACCACCGGGGGCGAGCCCAATATCACCTACGATATTGTTGTCCTTGATAATGGAAGCGATGCCAAGAACCGCGTCAGGTATGGCGTTTTCATAGGCAAGATCCCTAAGAAAAACGGACTTACCCATATCAATTACCTGTACAAGTTGGATGAATTCAACTTCTCCGCTATGTGCAACAAGGGTGTTAAGAATACCAGGGGTGAGTATCTTCTTTTCATGAATGATGACATAGAGGCTGTGAAGGAAGGCTGGATGCGCGAGATGCTGTCCCAGGCTCAGCTTAAGCATGTGGGAGCCGTGGGAGCCAAGCTTATCTACCCCGATACAGACCTTATTCAGCATGCGGGCATTGCCAATGTGAGAAGAGGTCCCGTGCACAAGCTTCAGAAGATGCACGACAACAAGAGCCATTATTTCGGCTACAACAGAGGAATCCACAACACCATCGGTGCAACTGCGGCCTGTCTTATGATCAGCAGGCAGAAGTTCAGGGATGTGGGAGGCTTCCCGGAAGAGCTGAAGGTGGCCTTTAACGATGTTGATTTTTGCTACAGCATTTTTGAGAAGGGTTACTACAACCTGTGCTGTAATCATATATATCTTAAGCACCATGAGTCCCTTTCCAGAGGTCTTGATAACCTTGACCCCAAGAAGATGGAGAGACTTGCCGTAGAGGGCGATACTCTTATGAGACGCCATGCACATCTCTACAATGTGGACCCCTTCTACAGCCCACATCTTACAGAGGATGAGACTATTTCGGCAATCATTCCGAGAGAGGACTACACCCCTGTTGAGGACATTCCCTATTCCATATGCAG
Organism: Butyrivibrio sp. DSM 10294; assembly: GCF_028539135.1. NCBI lineage: Bacteria > Bacillati > Bacillota > Clostridia > Lachnospirales > Lachnospiraceae > Butyrivibrio > Butyrivibrio sp. DSM 10294. The sequence continues at coordinate 203,829 of NZ_JANSWL010000073.1, forward strand.
TATCCACGACAAGGGAATCAAAGGGGCCAGAGAAGATCAGTGCTTAAGGATTGGCTGTGAGTACAACGCAGCCCTGGACAACTGGCTCTACGGCGTCAATGCTGAGGGCAATGAGGAAGGCTATTATCTTAAGGGCTACAGCTTTGTCATCGGCTCCGACAATGCTCTTTTTGAAAGAAAGCTGCTTCTTCGTCTTGTGGAACGCTACGAGAACGGAGCGGGACCTGTGGGACCCAAGGTTTACAGTTTCCCTATATATACCTGGTATAGGCCTGACATCAGAGTGAGGCTCCAGGATCAGGTCAATGTTGACCTCACAGGCTACAAGGTTAAGATCGAAAAGGGCGTCCTGCCTTCAGGCTATTACCAAATCGGCATGCTCGCCACCGACAAAACCAGCCGCCTCAAACTCATAAACTGGGTTCCAAACGTGATGAGAATAAAGGATTCAAGGTGATACATAGCCTTGCTTGCAAGAGCTCATGTATCACTTTGAAGACTAAACACACATAAGGAAAGAAGGCATGCGAAGTGCAACGAGCATGGCGATTTCCGCATGTGTGTAGGATCGCGAGAGCGCTTTTTGCGGAGTGATCCGTATTCTCATCACGATAGTAGATCATTCAATGACTAAACACACATAAGGAAAGAAGGCATGCGAAGTGCAACGAGCATGGCAATTTCCGCATGTGTGTAGGATCGCGAGAGCGCTTTTTGCGGAGCAATCCGTATTCTCATCACGATAGTAGATCATTCAATGACTAAACACACATAAGGAAAGAAATAGTAATAAACCAAACAAGGAAGTAATATGTCAGAAGAAAAAGATTTTAAGGCCGCCTACGAGCGGGAGAAATTAAAGAGCGCCGACCTTGCGGAGCGTATTGCCGAGCTGGAGGACAAGAACCAGGAGCTTCAGTTCAAGCTGGACAGGATCAAGAATAATCCCATCTGGAAGGCCAGCACCCCTGCCAGAAATGCCATGCACTGGGTTATAAGGCAGAGGGACAGAGTCAGGAACCAGGGATCTCTTAAGGGAGTGATCGCCAAGGTCAAGTACAAGCAGATCGAGAAAAAGGCAATGACCCACTACGGAACCGAGAGTTTCCCTGATGAGGCCACCAGGAAACAGCAGCAGGAGACAGTGTTTGAATACAGACCTCTGATCTCTATACTGGTTCCTTTGTACAACACACCGGAGAAGTTCCTCAGAGACATGATCAGTTCATGCCTCGATCAGACCTACAACAACTGGCAGCTGTGCCTTGCGGACGGTTCAGATGCAGAGCACATCGGCCTTGTATATTCCATTGTCAAGGAATATCAGGCAGATTCAAGAGCACTAAGACCTGACGGTAGTTGCCGTATTTCCTACATGAAGCTTGAAAGGAATGAGGGAATATCAGGTAATACCAACCACTGCCTGGAACTTGCAGAGGGCGAGTACATCGGTCTTTTTGACCATGATGATATTCTTCATCCTGAGGCTCTTTACTGGTATGTGAAGGCTATCAATGAAGAGAAGGCAGATTATATCTACTGCGACGAGACTACCTTCAAGGGCGATGACATCAACAAGATGATCACCATGCACTTCAAACCTGACTACGCCATAGATAATCTTAGGGCCAACAACTATATCTGCCATTTCAGCGTATTCAAGAGAACGCTTCTTGACGGCACAGAGCTGTTCAGGACCAAGTTTGACGGAAGCCAGGACCACGACATGATCCTCAGACTTACGGATAGGGCAGAGCATATAGTTCATGTTCCCAAGCTTTTGTATTACTGGAGATCCCATGCGGGCTCTGTTGCTTCGGATATCAATGCCAAGCCCTATGCGATTGATGCTGCCAAGGGCGCCGTTGCGGATCACTTAAGACGTCACGGCTACGACCACTTCAAGATCACAAGCACAAGGGCCTTTGAAACGATATTCAAGATCACCTACGAGGTACAGGGAACGCCCAAGATTTCCATTGTTATCCCTACCTGCGAGCACAAGGAAGATCTTAAGAGATGCATTGATTCAATATATGAGAAGTCAGTGTATGACAATTATGAGATCATTGTTGTTGAGAACGGCAGCAAGGGCTCAGAGATTAAGGGTTATTATGAGGAGCTCAGAAACGGCTCTCTTAAGGACATTGTCAAAGTAGTTGACTATTACGAGAACGGTCAGCATCTTAACGCTGATGGCACTAAGCCTGCGTTTAACTACTCAGCTGTTGTGAACTACGGAGTTCAGCATTCAAGCGGCGAGTATATCATTCTTTTAAATAACGACACACAGGTTATTACCGTTAACTGGATGGAAGAGCTTCTGATGTATGCTCAGAGATCCGATGTGGGAGCTGTCGGAGCCAAGCTCTATTTCCCCGACAGAAAGATTCAGCACGCAGGAGTTGTGCTTAAACTCGGAGCCCACAGAACAGCCGGACATTCACACTACGGTCAGGCCGGAATGAACCTTGGATATATGGGAAGACTTTGCTATGCACAGGATGTCAGCGCAGTTACCGGCGCATGCCTTATGGTAAGCAGAGCCAAATATGACGAAGTCGGCGGCTTTGGCGAGGACTTCGCAGTTAGCCTTAACGATGTGGACTTTTGTCTTAAGCTCAGGGAAAAAGGGTATCTCAACGTATTTACACCTTTTGCAGAGCTCTTCCACTACGAATCACTTTCAAGAGGTCTTGACCTTGAGGGAGAGAACGCAAGGCGCTATGAATCGGAATCAGAGCATTTCCGCACCAAATGGAAGGCTGTGCTTGATAAGGGGGATCCCTACTATAATCCCAATTTCTCACTGGATCGAAGCGATTTCAGTCTGAATGTGGAAGGATACTCAAGTCTGCGCACACAGTGACGGTTTTGCTGTGATATAATATGAAATAATACAGGGTTTACAACTAATGAGGAGGAACAGGAATGAGCGACGCACAGAAACAATTGGAATACTGGCTTAATGACTCATACTTTGATGAGGAGACCAAGCAGGAACTTCTGGCTATCAGAAATGATGAGGCTGAAGTGGAAGACAGATTTTACAGAGAACTTGAATTTGGTACGGGCGGACTTCGCGGAGTTATCGGCGCAGGTACCAACAGAATGAATAAATACACAGTAAGAAAGGCTACTCAGGGCCTTGCCAACTATATCAAGAAGCACGGCGGACCTGATGCAGCAACTAAGGGGGTTGCAATTTCCTATGATTGCAGAAGATTTTCTCCCGAATTTGCGGATGAGACGGCGCTTTGCCTCGCAGCCAACGGCATCAAGGCATATGTGAGCGATATCCTTCGTCCCACTCCGGAGCTTTCTTTTGCCCTCAGAGAATTTGGATGCATCGCAGGCGTAATGGTTACCGCATCTCACAATCCGCCTGAGTACAACGGTTACAAGGTATATTGGGAGGACGGCGCACAGGTTACACCTCCTCATGATACAGGAATCATCGACGAAGTAGTTGCGATCACAGACTACCACGATGTTCTTACAATGGATAAGAACGAGGCTATTGCCAAGGGACTCTATGTTTCCTTCGGCGAAGAGATTGATGACAAGTACATGGTTGAGCTCAAGAAGCAGATCATCCACAAGGATGTCATCGACGAGATGGCTGACAAGTTCACCATCGTTTATTCACCCTTTAACGGAACAGGTAACCTTCCTGTCAGAAGAGTACTTAAGGAGCTTGGCTTCAAGAATGTATTCGTAGTACCTGAGCAGGAGAAACCCGATCCCAATTTCACAACCCTTGCATATCCCAATCCTGAGGATCCCAAGGCCTTCGAACTTGCTCTCAAGCTGGCAAAAGAGAAGGATGCCGACATCGTTCTTGCAACAGACCCCGATGCAGACAGACTCGGAATCTATGCTAAGGATGCCAAGACAGGAGAATATGTTGCATTCACAGGAAATATGTCCGGAATGCTCATCGGTGATTATATCTTAAGAGAACGTGAGGCAACAGGAACAATGCCTGTTAACCCTGCTTTCGTAACAACTATCGTTACCACCAATATGGCCAAGGCTGTTGCCGAGAAGTACGGACTTCACTATATCGAAGTTCTTACAGGCTTTAAGTACATCGGAGAGCAGATCAAGCTCTTTGAGCAGAACGGCCAGTCCCACAACTACGTATTCGGTCTCGAGGAGTCCTATGGATGCCTTGCAGGAACCCATGCAAGAGATAAGGATGCGGTTGTTGCAGTTATGATGCTCTGCGAGCTCGCTGCATTTTATAAGAAACAGGGCAAGACCGTATGGGATGCCATGATCGATATGTACGAGAAGTACGGCTACTACAAGGAAGGCCAGTACTCCATCACCATGAAGGGCAAAGAGGGTGCTGAGCAGATCGCAGCTCTTATGGACAAGCTTAGGAGCAATCCTCCCAAGACCTTCGGAAGCTGGAAGGTTGAAGAGTTTAGAGATTACAAGACTCACAAGACTCTTAACATGGCCACCGGTGCAGAGGGCGACACAGGACTTCCCACATCCAACGTTCTGTACTTTGCGCTTGATAATGACGCATGGTGCTGCGCAAGACCTTCCGGAACAGAGCCCAAGATCAAGTTCTACATGGGCGTTAAGGGAACAGGACTTGAGGATGCAGCCAAGCTTCAGGATGAGCTCACAGCTGCTGTTAAGGCTGTAGTTGAAGGCTGATCACAGAGCTCATTGATCGAAAATAATAAATCGGAGAAATACTAATAAATGGGTATAAAAAATGCGGTCTCAAAAACAATAGCATATGCTAAACGCAATGGTGCTAAGGCCGCATTTTTTGCTGCCTTTGAGAGAGTTTCAGATAATTTCAGAGATAAATACAAATACCAGCCGCTGGGAAAAGATGTACTTGAGGAACAGAGGCAGGAGTACAAACTGCTGATGCAGGCCGGGAACTGTGTAAGATTCAGTATTGTGGTTCCTCTTTTTAACACTCCCGAGAAATATCTTAAGGAGATGATTGAGTCTGTTATCGGTCAGACCTACGGCAATTGGGAGCTGGTGCTTGCCGATGCTTCCATGAGTAGTTCCGATATGGCACAGGAATATGCTGACAAGGATCCCAGGATCAGGTATTATCACCTGGGAGTCAACAGAGGAATATCAGGTAATACCAATGCGGGACTTGAGAAGGCCCAGGGCGATTATATAGGTCTTTTGGACCACGACGATCTTCTTACCCCCGATGCCCTCTATGAGGTGTCCAAGGTCATAAGAAAGAGCATGAAGACCAACAAACTGGCCAGATACAGCGACTGCCCCTTAAGACTCATATATTCCGATGAGGATAAATACGACGACAACAAGGGTGTTTACTATGAACCCCATATTAAGCCCCCTTTTAATATGGACTATCTAATGTCCAATAATTATATCTGCCATTTCACGGTGATGAGAGCCGATGTGATAAGAAGGCTCAAGCTCAGGGACAAGTATGACGGAGCCCAGGACTATGATCTGTTCCTTAGGGCCTGCGGCGAGGCGGCGCTTACAATGCCCGCAGCCGGCAATCAGATCGTTCATATAGCCAAGGTCCTCTATCACTGGAGATGCCACAGAGGATCCACGGCGGCCAATCCCGCCAGCAAGACCTATGCCTATGAGGCGGGCAAAAACGCACTTTTGGACTTCTGTACCAAAAACAATATCGCTGCGGATGTGGAATCCCTGCAGCATCTTGGCTTTTACAGGATCAATTATACAGAAGACTTTTTTAATTCCAGAAAAGATGTGGGCTGCATAGGCGGCAAACTTCTTGATAAAAAGGGAAGAATCTGCGGAGGCATCTACAAAAAGGATGGAAGCCGTGTCTACGACAGACTCCCGGAAGGCTTTTCCGGAGGCCCTCAGCACAGGGCTGTTCTGCAGCAGGACTGCGCTGCCGTTGATATCAGATGCATCAGCATAAGACCCGAGTTTATTCCAATATTTGAGGATATAACCAAGACTTCCTATTCCGACAGCTTTTTTGCCGCCGGAGTAAACGACAGCTATTTCGAGGCCATGACAGATGAAGTTCTGATGGAGATGAGCCTTAGGTTCTGCGAGGAAGTGCGAAAGAAAGGCCTCAGGATCCTCTGGGATCCCAAGGTTGTCAAAAGGGTTTGAGAATGAATAAGGTAACCGTGATAATTCCTAATTACAATGGGGCTGGGTTTCTTCCTGATTGTCTTAGGAGCCTTAAAAAACAAACATACACAGATTTTTGTGTTATCATAGTGGATAACGGTTCAGGGGACAGCAGTGTTTCCTATGTTAAGAAGAATCACCCGGAGGTACGTCTCATAGAACTCGGGGACAATACGGGCTTTGCCAATGCGGTTAATGTCGGTATCAGAGCCGCTGACTCGGAGTATGTTTTCCTTCTGAACAATGATACTGTCTGCGACGAGAGAGCCATCGAGGCCCTTGTTCGAGTTATGGACAAGAACAGATCGCTTTTTAGCGCTCAGGCCAAGATGCTGCAGCTTAAGGCGCCGGATCTTGTGGATGATGCAGGAGATTATTACTGCGCTCTTGGTTGGGCATTTGCACCCTCCAAGGACAAGGATTCAGACAGATACAGGAAACGCACTTATATAACGTCTTCCTGCGCCGGAGCTGCCATTTACAGAAAGTCCATGCTGGAGGAAGTAGGACTTTTCGATGAGGCGCATTTCTGCTATCTTGAGGATGTGGACCTTGGCTACAGGGCAAGACTCTACGGCTACAGGAACCTGATGGAACCCTCAGCGGTAGTCTATCACGCAGGAAGCGGCAGCAGCGGATCAAGGCACAATGCATTTAAGGTTGAACTTACCGCAGCCAATAATTTATACTTAATATATAAAAATATGCCTTTTTTACAGGTTTTGATTAATCTTCCGCTGATAATAACAGGGATTATTATCAAGCATGTTTTTTATGTGAAAAAGGGGTTGGGGAAAGCCCATATAAAGGGCCTTCTTAGCGGCTTTTCCAAGATATTCAAGGGCCATGGCAAAAGAGTGCCTTTCAGAGGAAAGCAGGCCTTAAACAGCCTTAAACTGCAGCTTGAGCTGTGGCTTAACTGTCTAAGAAGAATTGGTATTGTTTAAATGATAAAAGATAACCAGACACATCTTAATAGGGCGCATGTTGTGGTGGACGGGCTTATCATAGCCGGTTCTTATATGTTGTCCTATTATCTTAAATTTGAATCTATTTTCAGGGACAAGAACCCCGGCGGTGTGCTTTCTATGTCCACCTATTTTTCTGCGCTTTATTATCTTGTGCCCTCATATCTTTTTCTGTACTACATGGTTCAGCTCTACACCTCAAGGAGAGCTCTGAGACTCTGGAATGAGTTCGTGGATATTGTTCAGGCCAATGTGATGGGAATCATCGGCTTCCTGGTTCTTTTATATATGCTTAAACAGGAGCATTTTTCCCGAACCATGCTTGGTATATTTTTTGTGCTCAATATAGCGCTGACCACTCTGGCCCATGGGCTTTTGCGTAAGTTCCTCAGATATATCAGGAAAAAAGGCTATAACATCAAGCACATTCTTCTGGTGGGATATTCAAGGGCTGCAGAGGCTTATATCAGCAGGATCCTTGAGAATCCACAGTGGGGCTACGATATAGCAGGCGTTCTGGATGATTTCGTTCCCATAGGAACCAGCTACCACGGCATCAAGGTTGTGGGTAAGACAGATCAGCTTCAGGACCACCTTACCAACAGTAACTACGACGAGATCACCATCACCCTTCCTCTGGATGACTACGACAGGCTGGAGGAACTGGTTGCCCAGTGTGAGAAGTCAGGTGTTCACACCAAGTTCATTCCTGATTATACTTCGCTGTTTCCAAGTAACCCCTATACTGAAGATGTTCAGGGACTTCCCGTCATCAATATCAGATATGTTCCTCTTACCAACTCTTTTAACAAGATGGCCAAGAGATTTGTTGATATAGTAGGTTCACTGGTGGGAATAGTGCTCACATCACCGATCATGATAGCCGCAGCCATAGCTGTCAAGCTTAGCAGCAAGGGACCGATTATTTATCAGCAGGAGAGGATCGGCCTGGGCGGACAGCCCTTCATGATGTACAAATTCAGATCCATGAAGGTTCAGACTGAGGACGAGGAGAAAAAGGGCTGGACCACCAAGGGAGATCCCAGAGTTACAGGCGTTGGTGCCTTCCTTAGAAAATACAGTATCGATGAGCTTCCTCAGCTCTTTAACATTTTCATCGGACAGATGAGCCTTGTGGGACCAAGACCTGAGAGACCTCAGTTCGTTGAGAAGTTCAAGGAGCAGATACCAAGATATATGGTTAAACACCAGGTAAGACCCGGACTTACGGGCTGGGCCCAGATTAACGGCTACAGAGGTGACACCTCCATCAGAAAGAGGATAGACTACGATATTTACTATATCGAGAACTGGACCATGACCTTCGATTTCAAGATAATTCTTGGTACTTTAAGGTACGGACTCTTTAATAAAAACGCATATTAATTGTGGCCGTCAAGCCGCATGTTTGCTGGCGCTTCGCATATACTTGTATATTTCTTTTGTTTGTGGCAAAATATACAAGTGTATGCGTTTTTGCTTTTACACATAAAAGTTTTATTGGGAAAAAGGAGAATTGACATGTCTAATCGTGATGACGAGTATTATGACAGAGAAGACAGAAACGACAGAAGACCGCCTCGAGATGACAGATATGATGATTATGATGATTATGAGGACAGACCGGTAAGAAGGAAATCCTCACAGGGAGCATCTTCCCAGGGAACCCGCAGAACATCCTCATCCGGCAGGAGCCAGGGTTCAAGACCTGCTTCCAGGAGTAACGGAGCATCCAGGAACGGCTCAGGAAGATCCGGGGCAGCAAGGAAGAGTTCTGGAAGACCTTCACAGTCAGGAAGAAGACCTTCCAAGAAGAAAAAGAACCAGACCAAGGCAATAGCACTTCTGGTAGGAGAGATCCTTATCGCATGTATTCTTGTACTTGTAGCTTATACATTGTTCTTCAAGGTTGACGTTACCAAAGTTGGTAAGGTTAACATGGACGAAGAGGTAATCAGCCAGAGTATCAACGAGACAGTTGCTGAGAATGAGCAGATGTCAGGATATACCAATATCGCACTTTTCGGTGTTGATGCCCGTGACGGAGAGCTTACCAAGAATACAAGATCAGATACAATTATTATTGCATCCATCAACAATGAGAACGGACAGATCAAGCTGTGTTCCGTTTACCGTGATACTTACCTGAACCTTAGCAATGACTCTTACACCAAGTGTAACGCAGCCTATGCAGAGGGCGGCCCTGAGCAGGCTATTTCAATGCTTAACATGAATCTTGATATGGATATCAAGAATTTCATTACCATCGGTTTCAGAGGACTTACAGATGTTGTTGATGCCCTCGGCGGTGTGACTATAGAGGTTACTGACGCAGAGATTCCTCATCTTAACAACTATCAGTCCACAATGGCTTCAGAGCTGGGACTTAAGTACACACCTGTTAACAGTGCAGGACTTCAGACCCTTAACGGACTTCAGGCTACAGCTTATTGCCGTATCCGTTATACCGCAGGTGATGATTTCAGACGTGCTGAGAGACAGAGAACAGTACTTATGGCTTGTCTTGATAAGGCTAAGGGCATGAGCTTCTCACAGCTTGAGGATGTAGCCAACAAGACCTTTAACGAGACCTATACATCACTGGATCTTACCGAGATCCTTGCACTTCTCAAGAATATTGCCAACTACGAGGTTGTAGACAATAACGGATTCCCTGAGGAGAGCATGAGAGCCACCGGTACCATCGGTAAAAAGGGAAGCTGCGTAATTCCTTCAGATCTTTCCTCCAATGTTAAGTGGCTTCATGAGTTCTTGTTTGACGATTCCGAGTACACTGTATCACCTGATGTTCAGAAGTACAGCGACAAGATCAAGTCAGACACAGATCCGTATTTGAACTGATTATGTTAAAGGGGCCGGGCCTTGTGAGGTCCAACCCCTTTTTCTTTTTATGAGTTGAGGTTATATGTATACAGTTGACGTAATTATTCCAACCTACAAGCCTGATATATCTCTTTTCAGACTTATCGATGATCTTCAGAGCCAGTCTGTGCGCCCGGGTCATATTATCATCATGAATACTGAGCGCAAATACTGGGATGAGCTTGTTACAGACAGCTCAGAGAATCCCCTGGACAAATATGACAATATTATAGTGGAGCATGTCTCCAAGGCTGAGTTTGATCACGGAGAGACCAGAAATAGGGGCGTTGCCCTGTCTGATGCGGATTATTTCCTTATGATGACACAGGATGCCTTTCCCAGGGATAAGATGCTTATCTCAAGTCTTGCCAAGGCCCTGGATAGCGATGTGGCAGCTGCCTATGCAAGGCAGTATCCCAAGAGCGACTGCAATCTTGCAGAGAGATATTCCAGGAAGTTCAACTATCCCAATGAGGCTATGAAGAAGACCCAGGCAGATGTGGGAAGACTTGGAATTAAGACCTATTTTTGCTCAAATGTATGTGCAATGTACAGGCGCGACGTTTATAATGTAATTGGTGGTTTTACTCACAAAACCATTTTTAACGAGGATATGGTCTATGCCGGTAATGCCTGTCAGAAGGGATATGCGATCTGCTACGTACCTGAAGCTGGAGTTATTCATTCCCACAATTACAGCGTATCTCAGCAGTTCCACAGAAATTTTGACCTTGGAGTTTCACAGACCGATCATCCCGAGATCTTTGGCATGATCAGTTCGGAAGCTGAAGGCAAGAAGATGGTGAAACAGACTGTTCAGCATTTTAAACATATTGGCAAGGCCTATCTAATACCTCACTACATTATTATGTGTGGTGCCAGGTTTATGGGGTACAAGCTTGGCAGAAATTACAAGAAACTGCCTAAGGCACTGGTTATCGCCTGTGCCATGAACAAGGATTATTTCCGGAATTAAAGGGGAAAAAATGGAACTTGATCTTGCATCAAACAATATCAAAATCTCAGAGGATATTCATTCCTGGGAAGAAGTTAGTCTTATGTACAACTCTGCGCTCAAGCAGATTACAACCAAAATAGAGATCCTTAACGAGGAGTTTCAGGAGGTTCACAGATACAACCCCATCGAGCACGTTAAGGCAAGGGTTAAGACTCCCGAGAGTATAGTCAAGAAACTCAAAAGAAACGGATACGAATCAACCATCGAGAATATGGTCCGCTATATCAACGACATCGCAGGCATTCGTATCATCTGTTCCTTTACTTCTGATATTTACAGAATAGCCGAGATGATAAGTAACCAGAAGGATATTCAGGTTCTTACTGTCAAGGACTACATTATGAATCCCAAGAAGAGCGGTTACAGAAGCTATCACATGATAGTTTCTCTTCCGGTGTACTTATCAGACAGAATCGTCAATGTTAAGGTTGAGATACAGATAAGAACCGTTGCCATGGATTTCTGGGCTTCATTGGAGCACAAGATTCAGTACAAATTTGAGGGTAAGGCTCCCAATCATATTAATTCAGAGCTTCACGAATGTGCCAAGATGGTAGCTGATCTGGATGCCAGAATGTTGTCACTTAATGAAGAGATTCTGGCCATAGAAGATGGAAAAAAATAAAAAACTCCTCATAAAATGAGGAGTGGGTAGACACGTTTCCGCGCCTACCCTATTATGAAAAAATCTATCTTTCGTTGTTTGGAAGCCGTTTGCCATCGGCTATGTTTATAATATACAAGGCAATTATGAATAAATTATGAACAAAAAATGAACAAAGGGTAAAAATGCCCAATAAACTCGTTTTTGCCAAAACAATCTTGTTAATAATTAATAATAAATGTATGATACTATAGTTGAAGTTGCAAAAAAGAACGGTTGGGGAGGGAATGACGTGGATAACTTTATGAATAAGATTGCGGAAAAGATCGGTGCTCAGGATATCATAAGGGCTAATTCACAGGCTGAGGCCAAGGAAGCAGAGAGAATCAGACTTGAGGCAGAGCACTACAAGGCTCTTATGGAGGAGCTTCGTGCCAATGCCGATAATTTCAAGCAGAACGCAGAGGACTTCAAACTTACAGCAGAGGAATACAAGCAGCATCTTAATGAGATGATCTCAGATGCCAAGGCATATAAAGAGAGTCTTGAGGAGCTCAGGGCCGATTACAAGGAACATCAGGAGCTGCTCGAGGCCAATGAGACCCGGATTCACGATGTCGGCGTTCAGGTATACAGAAACGTTCAGGCAGTTGTTGAGAAGAATCAGGAGAAGAATAAGGATGAGTTCAAGGAGGTCGCAAGACGTCTTGAGTCGATCCAGATCGGGGTTGAGACCAAGAACACAGCAGTTCTTCCGGTACTTATCATCACCCTTTTGGTGGCAGGAGCTGATCTTGTCATCAATTTGCTGAGACTTTTCGGCATAATTTAACAAAAACGAACTATAGAAAGATATCCTAGTATGAATTCAAGCAACACAATGTTTCACAAAAAGATAAAGATATGGTTTTTGCATTCTGCTTTGGTGGTTATCACATTGTGGATTTTGTTTATGCCAAGCTTTGTTAAGTTTGAAAAGGGCGGAAATAACATTTTTACTGTGAGACTTAACAATCAGGTTGTTGGTGTTGTGGCATCCAAAAATGATGCCTACGATGCCTTCAGAAGTGCCAGAAGACAGATCGCAAAGGGAAGCGATGAGCTTACTCTCGCAGCCTCAGATCTCAGTATCCAGGGAAGCAATGTTCTCTGGGCTGAAGTAGATTCCACCGCAGATGTGGCAAAGCAGATGGTTGCCGTTATCAATGCCAACAAGAAGAGCACTCTGAACAGAGCCTATTCCATCAAGATAAATGAGTTTTCAGTCAATCTGGCCAGTATTAACGAAGTAATGCAGCTTCTTAACACTGCTTTGGCTACATATGATACCGAGAATAAGTACGAAGTATCTTTGGAGCTGGACGAGTCGAGAGAGGTTAATGTACTTACTCCCAAGGTGCTGAGCAGGGAAGAGGTCAAAAAGGAAGAGGAAATAGCCCAGACCAGTATGCCGGAAGCAGGCTTTTTCCAGACCGTATCCGATATTGTAAATGAGGCAACCCCTATCGCTTATGACAGAGATTTCTCTGATTATGAGCTGGGACTTGTCAGCATAGACTTTGGCGACAAGGTTGAGATCGTGGAGAGTTATCTTCCAAATGAAGAACTCACAGATCTGTCCACTGCTATTGATGATGTCACCAAGGACAAAGAGACCAATCAGATCTATGAGGTTAAGTCAGGCGATACCCTCAGCAGCATCGCAGTACAGTATGACCTTACCGTGGCTGATCTTATTGCCATGAACGAATCCCTTGAGGATGAGTTCACCAGGATCAGACCTGAGGATGAAATTATCGTAACCGTACCCGAGCCTGAACTTTCAGTGGTATATACTATTCAGGAATACTACGAAGAGGACTACGAGGCGGAAGTACAGTACGTTGACAATAATTCCTGGTACACCACACAGACCAAGGTTATCCAGGAGCCATCAGCCGGTCACAGAAAGGTTGTGGCACTTATCAGCTATACCGACACTGCCGAGAACAGCAGGGAGATTGAGAAGGAAGAGATTACCTATCAGGCTGTTCCCAAGATTGTGGAGAGAGGAACCATTGTGCCTCCTACCTACATCAAGCCTATTTCCGGCGGACGACTTACTTCTCACTTCGGAAGAAGAAATGCACCTACCCGTGGAGCCAGCACCTATCATAAGGGCGTTGACTGGGCTACACCTGTGGGAACTGCCGTTGTGGCTTCTTCTTCAGGCCGCGTTACAAGAGCAGGATGGGGAAGCGGCTATGGTTATTGCGTATACATCAAGCATGCGGACGGCAGGGAGACCAGGTACGGACACCTGTCCAAGGTACTTGTATCCGTAGGCCAGTCTGTATCGCAGGGACAGAAGATCGCCCTTTCTGGTAATACCGGTGTATCCACAGGACCTCATCTTCACTTTGAGATTCTAATTAACGGATCTCAGGTTAATCCGCTTAATTACTTGAATTAACAGAATTTCTTCAGTGTCTGTTTTGACACTGGTACATAAATGTGATATAAATATATTTTGTCTGATTATGAAATTTTGACAATTATTGAGTGGAATTTATATGCATTCGGCACAAAAGCTTTTGTGCATTATGCTAAGAGGATTCTTATGGAAAAATATGTTATAAAAGGCGGAATCCCTCTGGTAGGAGAGGTTGAGATCGGCGGTGCCAAGAACGCAGCACTGGCTATTCTTGCGGCTTCTATCATGACAGACGAAACCGTGTATATAGACAATATGCATGATGGATCTGATACCAATGCCATGCTTCAGGCAATGAAGAGCTCAGGAGCCTTCGTTGAGAGAATCGGCAGACATGCGGTTAAGATCAATGCCTCACAGATACGTGATTATATTTTTGACAACGATGACATGAAGAAGATCAGAGGTTCCTATTATTTCCTTGGAGCCCTGCTCGGCAAATACAAGCAAGGCGGAGTTGTTCTTCCCGGAGGCTGTAGCATAGGCCTTCGCCCTATCGACCAGCATATCAAGGGATTTACCGCTCTTGGAGCCAAGGTCAATATCGGACACGGAATAATAGAAGCTAAAGCAGACACCCTGGTTGGAAGCCACATTTATCTTGATGTTGTCAGCGTTGGTGCTACCATCAATATTATGATGGCTGCGGCAATGGCATCCGGTAAGACTATTATCGAGAATGCAGCCAAGGAGCCCCATGTAGTTGATTTTGCCAACTTCCTTAACAGTATGGGAGCTGACATCAAGGGCGCAGGTACTGATGTTATCAGGATTCGCGGAGTTGAGAGACTTCACGGCACAGAATATACCATTATACCCGATCAGATCGAGGCCGGAACTTTCATGATGGCAGCAGCTGCCACCAAGGGTGATATCACAGTCAAGAATGTTATTCCCAAGCACTTGGAGTCCATAAGTGCCAAGCTCATAGAGATGGGATGCCAGATACATGAATCTGACGACGCTGTAAGAGTTGTAGCTACCAAGAGACTTCAGAATACTCATGTGAAGACTCTTCCGTATCCCGGATATCCTACGGATATGCAGCCCCAGATCACCGTTGCGCTGGGACTTGCCAGTGGTATCAGCATTGTTACCGAGAGCATTTTCGAGAACAGATTCAAATATGTTGATGAGCTCACCAGAATGGGAGCCAACATCAAGGTTGAGGGAAGCACCGCTATTGTTGAGGGTGTGGACAAATATACAGGAGCAGTGATATCAGCTCCCGACTTGAGAGCAGGCGCAGCGCTTGTTATTGCGGCTCTTACAGCAGAAGGATATTCAACCGTCGAAGACATTAAGTATATTGAGAGAGGCTATGAGGACTTTGATGCCAAGCTAAGAGAGCTTGGAGCCCAGATTGAGAAGGTTGATTCCGACAGAGAGATAACCAAGTTTAAAATGAAACATGCATAAGTGGATTACCACTTATGCATGTTTTTTTATGTATCGGTTTATGTATGTATTTGTTTTGAGATTTGGATCATATTATTTCCTGGATATAAACACCGGGGCATTTGCTCAGATCGATGTAATCCTCGCCGACCTTTATGGTGGGCCTTGATAAATGAGTTTTGTTGATAAAAATGATCTCACCTATTTCTCCGGTATTTAGCCTTACAGTATTCAGCAGATAGGTGTTAACGATGTTCTGAAGGAATACCATGATTATCTCTGCGTCATATTTGTGAAGACCCTCATCCTCAAACATTGAAATGGCAATGAAGGGACACATGGGACCTCTGTAGTGGCGGGCACTGGTCATGGCATCATATACATCAGCTATGGCCACAGCCTTGGCAAATCTGTCAATCTGCGGTCCCTTTATCTTAAGCGGATAACCGGTGCCATCGCATCTTTCGTGATGCATGAGAGCTGCATTTTTAACATGAGTGCTGATGTTTATGGGCCTTAGTATCTCATAGCCTCTCTGAGGATGAGTCTGTACAATTGAGAATTCATCGCTGGTAAGCTTGCCGGGCTTGGTGATGATGGTGTCGGGAATCATGAGCTTGCCGATATCGTGGAACAGCCCCGCCTGGGTGGCTATCTCCAGTTCCTCGTCATTCCATTTCAGCCACTGTCCAAGAATATTGGTTATAAGAGCCACGTTGATGCAGTGGGTATAGGTGGCATCATCGTACATGCGAAGATTATGCAGCATGTCAAAAATGTTGGTGGCAGTTCGCCCTTTTTTCAGAAGCCCATAAATAGGGGCCATCATATTGTCTAAATTAAAATTGGAATCGTTATTGATAAGGTCATTGATCGCATGCTCGAATCTTGAGGCACATTCCTCAAAGTCCGCACGAAACTCCTTAAACTCTTTGGATTCTTTAAGTCTCTCGGAATAGGATAGACCCGAGGCCGTGGAAATATTCGGCTCAACCACCTCTACAGGGTCATCTTCCACCAGGACATCGATAATAGAATAAAAGGCAAGTCTTGCGATGTCCTTATCCTCAAGAACCATACCTTTATCCAGAAGTTTTATATATGAATCATAGGTATAGACATCATTGGCCAGCACCATTCCCGGTGTCAGCTTTCTTGTCACAACTCTCTTCATCTTAACCTCATAAATGAAATTGCGAAAGTAGGTCACTATATCAATATTACAGATAATTTGATTATAAATTTACGTAAGGTACTTGTCAAATTCGGTATTTGTGCTAGTATATGCATATAATAATTCTTCGGGGCAGGGTGTGATTCCCAACCGGCGGTATAGTCCGCGACCCGCTTAGGCGGCTGATTTGGTGTGATTCCAAAACCGACAGTATAGTCTGGATGAGAGAAGAATGCACAATAGTTCTTATTCTTGTGGCAGCCCCAGGTCTAGGTAGTGACTTGGAGCTTTTTATTTTTCTTTATCTCAATTTTCTAACAACATTACCCGATGAGAAAAGAGGAAAATTAAATGAGTGAAAAACAGAATTTACTTACAACCGTAGCACAGAACTGGGAGCATTTTGTTGCGCTGGTTCTTTTGATCCTGGCAGCTTTCTTCGTTACCTTTATTGTAGAGAAGCTTGCAAGAAAGGAAGAGCTTAAGAGAGACGGAAGAGCTGAGGCTATGTTCAGCGTAAGGAAGATCGCCATTATCGGTGTATTTTCAGCAATTTCCTTTGTGCTCATGTTTTTTGAGTTCCCGCTGTTCTTTGCACCTTCCTTCTACAAATTTGATTTCAGCGACATTCCGGCCCTTATCGGCGGCTTTGCCTGCGGTCCCATGGTTGCTGTGATGATCGAGTTCGTGAAGGTTATGCTCAATATTCTTATACAGGGAACAACCTCCGGATTCGTTGGAGAGATCGCCAATTTCGTAGTTGGAGCTGCCTTCGTTGTTCCCGCAACCGTCATCTACAGATTCAAAAAGAGCAGAAAGACAGCACTTATCAGCTGCCTTGCCGGAACCGTATGCATAGCCTTTGTTGGCGCAGTTCTCAATGCCTTCTTCCTGTTACCTGCCTATGCGGTAATGTTCGGTAGCGGAGTTGATGCATTTATTGAGATGGGAACAGCTATCAATCCTGCGGTTACCAATCTGTTTACATTCTGTGCGCTTTGTGTTGCACCGTTCAATCTGTTGAAGGGTATTGCGGACAGTATTATTACATTTTTGGTGTACAAGCAGCTTAGTCCCATACTCAAGGCTGATAAAACCTCAGTCTCCCGCAAAATACACAAAACCGAAGCTGAGGTAGAAGGCTAAATATAATTATAGGTTTCCATAACGCTCCGGCTCTGCCTTGTGTGTATTTCCTGCAGGCCGTCCATTACACATCAAAAGCATCGTAAAAACACTTGTTTTCGTGCGCCTCGTGATTTTCTAAGTCTCGATGTCGAAGGAATGACTCCTACTCATACCTATTCGTGGACAGTCGTCATTCCTTCAACCTTTCGACTTGAAAATCATGTCGTCGTACAAGAACTGCGCGTTTTTCCGGTGCTTTCGCTATGTAATGGACTACTTAACTGACATCCACCCAAGGCAGAGCCGGAGCTGTTCTTGTCTACCACCACAAATAGTTAATTCCTTATTTCCTATCCTTCTACCATCACCCTTCGTAACAAAAACAACAATCCCAAATCAAGCGGCAAATTGCACAGCGGTGCAATTTGCCGCTTCCCGGCGAAGCCGGTAACCAGCCTCGGCTTAAGCGGAGGCTGGTTTTGCGATTGCGATTGCGGTTGCCCAACAAACTATGATTTGCTTGTAAAGAACTACCATCAAATGATTGGTAGCAGATTCACCATATGTGGAGGGGGAGTGCACAGCAGGAGTGGGATGGAAGAGGGAGGCGGAGGGGAGGACACTGCAGGGGGTAAGCGTCGGAAAAATGCGCAGTTCTTGTACGACGACATGATTTTCGAAGCGAGAGGGAAGGGGAGCGCCGATTGTTCTGAACAGGGTGAAATGAGGTGCTTCCCTTTCATCGAGCTTCAGAAAATCACGAGGCGCACGAAAACAAGTATTTTTAAGGCGCTTACCCCCTGCAGTGTCCTCACCTTCGACTTCTTCTTTCATGCCACTCCTGCGTACTCTGTTCACTACCACAGGTGGATGCTACCAACCCCATTTTTATGGTATACTACAAGTAATTATAGTTTTAATTAGGAGTTTAGTATGGAGATTGTAACCAAGCATGAGTCATTCAGCCCCGACGAAACCTTCGCCATCGGCCAAAGAATCGGTGAGACCGCCCAGCCGGGCCAGCTCTTCACCCTCGTCGGTGACCTTGGCGTCGGCAAGACCGTTTTTACCCAGGGCATAGCCAGAGGCCTTGGAATTGACGGCCCCGTCAGCAGCCCCACCTTCACCATAATTCAGGTGTACGATCAGGGCCGCATCCCCTTTTACCATTTTGACGTCTATCGCATCGGCGACATCAGCGAGATGGACGAGATCGGCTATGAGGATTATTTTTACGGGGATGGTCTGTGCATCGTTGAGTGGGCCAACCTCATCGAGGAGCTTCTTCCCGAGCACTACACAGAGATCGTTATAGAGAAGAACCTTGAGAAGGGCTTTGATTACAGACTCATAACCATGATCAAGAAGTAATTAGGAAAAGGACATTTTTCATAGAATATGAAGATACTTGCAATCGATACATCAGGTCTTGTGGGCGCCGTTGCCATTGCCGACGGCGATATGCTCCTGGCCCAGTTTTCAATTCAATATAAGACAACACATTCCGAGATTCTTATGCCCATGCTGGACGACATGTGCAGGAAGGTTCATCTGGACCTTTCTTCCATCGACGCCATAGCTGTGGCCAAGGGCCCGGGATCCTTTACTGGCCTTAGGATAGGCGCCGCCACTGCCAAGGGACTTGCTCTTGCACTGGATAAGCCTATTATTCCCGTGCCCACCGTGGACGGCATCGCCTACAACCTCTACGGCAATGAGAAGGTCATCTGCCCCATGATGGATGCCAGAAGGAACCAGGTCTACACCGGCCTCTACACCTTCGTGCCCAAGATGCCTGAGGGTAAGAGCATGGAGCGCACCTTCGACATGCAGATAATTCATGGCCAGTACGCCGCTGCTCTTGACGACATCATTAACGAGATCAACACTCTTGGGAAGGCTGTGATCCTCCTTGGAGACGGCGTTCCCGTTTATCATGATCTTTTGGAAAAAAATCTCAAGGTGCCCTATTCAATTGCGCCTCTCCACCAGAACAGGCAGAGTGCGGCAGCCCTTGCGGCTCTCGGAGCAAAGATGGCAGAGGAAGGCATCCTGGTTTCAGCTGATGAGTTTGCTCCTGATTATCTGAGACTCTCTCAGGCAGAGAGAGAAGCCAAGGAAGGCGCTGACCACAAGAAGGACAACAGGAAGTCCGACATCAAGACTCCCGGCATCATTCGCGTAAGGCAGATGACCGCCGAGGACATCGACGACGCAGCTGCGCTGGAGAAACTCAACCTTGGCAAAGAAGCCTGGAACCGCAAACAGCTCCTGGATGCAATGACAAGAGATGACACGATTTATCTCGTTGCCGAGAAGGCCGGAAGAATCGTGGGGCTCTGCGGAGTTCAGAACGTCTCAGGAGACGGAGAAGTCACCAATGTTTCTGTTGCAGGCGACTGCAGGAAGGAAGGCGTTGGCTACAAGATGGTCAAGCAGCTCCTTGAAAGGGGCAGGGGCCTTGGAATAGAGAATTATACACTGGAAGTAAGAAAGGCCAACGCTGCCGCCATCAGGCTCTATGAGAAGCTTGGATTTGTCAGTGAGGGTGTTCGTCCCGGCTTCTACGACGAACCCAAGGATGATGCTGTAATTTATTGGAAAAGGAATTAAGAAATATATGATAGATGTTTGTCTTCTCGGAACAGGCGGAATGATGCCTCTTCCGAACCGATTTCTCACTGCTTTGTTTGTGAGATACAACGGAAAATGCGTGCTGATAGACTGCGGCGAGGCCACCCAGATCGCAATGAAGAAAAAGGGACTTAGTGCCAAACCCATAGATATTATCTGTTTTACCCATTATCACGCAGACCATATCAGCGGTCTTCCCGGAATGCTCCTTACCATGGGCAATGCCGAGAGGACGGAGCCCCTTCTTATGGTGGGCCCCAAGGGACTTGAAAGAGTCGTTAATTCGCTCAGAGTCATTGCTCCCGAGCTTCCCTTTGAGATCAGATTCAAGGAGATCACCGAGGATGAAATGTCCTTTGAACCGGAGGGAATGCCCGGTTTTACCATAAGTGCTTTTAAGGTTAATCACAACATCACCTGCTACGGCTATTCCATGAGCCTTAGAAGGCAGGGCAAGTTCGATGTGGAGGCAGCCCAGAGCGCCGGAATCGACAAGAGATACTGGAATCCTCTTCAGAAGGGGGAAACTGTAACTACCCCCGAGGGCATTACCTATACTCCCGATATGGTTCTGGGACAAGAGAGAAAAGGCATCAAGCTCACCTACACCACCGACAGCAGACCCACCGACAACATAGTACGAAACGCCAAGGATTCGGATCTTTTTATCTGCGAAGGAATGTACGGCGAGCCCGATAAGATCAAGAAAGCAAAAGAATATAAGCATATGACCTTTTATGAAGCGGCGAAGATGGCCAAGGACGCCGAGGTTAAGGAGATGTGGCTTACTCATTACAGCCCTTCTCTGGTGAACCCTTCGGAGTTCATGCCCGAGGTCAAGAAGATTTTTCCCGCTTCCAAGGCGGCCAAGGACGGACGCAGCGTAGAACTTAGATTTGAAGAAGAGTGATGTGAGGCAGTGGGGCCCACAGCTCAGAAATGAGGGGACATGGAAAAAAACAGTGTTAGTTCTGCAGTTGTCAAGTCAATCGTACTGGTTGCTCTCGGAGCAATTATCATTCTGGGAGTGTATCTTCTGCTTAACAGGGGGAAAAAGAGCGGAGGAGAAGAGGTCTATGACCTGACGGTGGTGGACGAGATAACCACCACCAACCTTGATAAGAATTATCCTGCGGATGCCCGCAAGGTTGTGGACCTCTACGCCAGAACAATGAAGGTTCTGTACAAGGAGAAATACTCCGATGAACAGCAGACCAAGATGCTGGATGTGCTGGCGGGAATCATGGACGACGAGCTTCTGGCAGCCCAGAGCAATTTCTATAAGTCCATGAGAGATGAGATTAAGGGCAAGAAGGATGAGGATTATTCAATCCCCGCCTATGTTGTTCAGAGCAAAGAACCCGAAGTTGTCACCGTGGATGGCAAAAAAATGTGCACCGTCAAATGCCTCTTTTCCTTGAGACACGGCACTGTCAGCTCCGCCACTTACTACGAATTCATAATGAGGCAGGACGACCAGGGCAAGTGGAAGATACTCGGCTGGAACATCCTGGAGGATGAGTCCGCTTTCTAAGATTATAAAATTATAACGGTGAATATATGGAAATCAATAAGAATATAGAAGATGACGGCGTTATCTTCATGTCCATCAAAGACAAGGAGAACGCTGACAAAGAGAATACTAATCAAGCTAATAAAGGCGGGGATGTGACAATCCTCGCCATTGAAAGCTCCTGCGATGAGACCGCTGCAGCAGTTGTCAGAAACGGAAGGGAAGTTATGTCCAATATTATCTCTTCCCAGATCGCGCTGCACACCATTTACGGCGGCGTTGTCCCCGAGATCGCATCCAGGAAGCATGTAGAGAAAATGAACGGCTGCATCAGAGCCGCCCTTTCAGAAGCTGGGATTACCCTTGATGATATCGATGCAGTTGCCGTGACCTACGGCCCCGGTCTTGTAGGCGCCCTTCTCGTTGGAGTATCCGCCGCCAAAGCCATCGCTTTTGCCAAGAACAAACCACTTATCGGAGTCCACCATATTGAGGGACATATCAGCGCCAACTTTATCGAGAACAAAGACCTGGAGCCTCCCTTCGTATGCCTTGTGGTATCCGGCGGTCACTCTCATCTCGTGGTGGTTAAAGACTACGGCGAATACGAGATCATAGGCCAGACCAGAGACGATGCGGCAGGAGAAGCTTTTGACAAAGTGGCCAGAGCCATCGGACTTGGATACCCCGGAGGCCCCAAGATTGACAAGGCAGCCAGAGAGGGTAACCCCGATGCTTTCACCTTCCCTCAGGCCAAGATTGGCGATGCGCAGTACGATTTCTCTTTTAGCGGACTTAAGTCCTCAGTACTTAATTATATAAACCAGGCTAAGATGCAGGGACAGGAGCTGAACCAGTCCGATGTTGCGGCGTCCTTCCAGAAGGCAGTTGTGGAAGTCCTTGCGGGACACGCCATCCTTGCCTGCAAAGAATACGGCTACAACAAGCTCGCCATCGCCGGAGGAGTCGCCTCCAACACAGCGCTCAGAGAACTTCTGGAAAAAGAGTGTGCGGCAAACGGCATAAGCTTCTACAGACCTTCGCCTGTTCTTTGTACCGACAATGCAGCCATGATAGGCGCTGCAGCTTATTTTGAATATGAAAAAGGTGTCAGATTCGGCCTTGATATGAACGCCGTTCCCAATCTTCCTCTGGGAGACAGGGAGCGCAGATATCACGCCAACAAGAACTGACTTATTCGTACACCAATAATGCTATCGGGAGGAGCTACATGAAGACAGTAGCCATAGTGCTTGCAGCCGGAAGCGGCAGCAGAATGAATTCAGATGTTAAAAAGCAGTACATGGAGATCGGCGGTAAACCGCTTATATACTATTCTCTCAAGGCCTTTGAAGAGAGCATGATCGACGATATTGTTCTCGTGGTATCCAGGGGAGACATCGACTATGTACGTAAGGAAATAGTGGAAAAATATGGCTTTGACAAGGTTACTGCTATTGTTGAGGGAGGACTCTACAGGTATCACAGCGTCCGCCTCGGACTTGAAGCAGCAGATCCTTCCTGCGACTACGCTTTTATCCACGACGGAGCAAGACCTTTTGTTAACAGAGATATCATAACCAGGTCCCTTCATGCGGTTAAGGAATACGGAGCCTGTGTGGTCGGCATGCCTGTTAAGGACACCATCAAACTTGCCGATGACAAGGGATTTGCCCAGTCCACACCCGATCGCAGCAAGACCTGGATGATCCAGACACCTCAGACCTTTTCCTTTGGGCTGATACTTGATCTGTACAGAAGGCTCGACAGAGAAGAGGGCGAGCTGATGTCCAAGGGCATTAACATCACCGACGATGCCATGGTAGTGGAGTATTTTACCGACAAAAAGGTCAAGCTCGTGGAAGGCTCCTACAATAATATTAAGATAACGACTCCGGAGGATATTCCGGCAGCCGAAGCCATACTAAGAACTATTTGACACTTTTGGGGCAGGATATGGAAAAAGAAAAACGCAGAATCTGCATGATCGTCCAGCAGAGGGATGTTAAGGGCGGGATCGCGGCCGTTACAAACGGCTACTACGGCAGCAGAATAGAGACAGATTACGATATTCGCTATGTTGAATCCTATTGTGATGCATCCAAGTTAAAAATGATACTCAAGGCCCTTAGGGCATACATTGAATTCAGCAAGGTCTTAAGAGATTTCAAACCGGAACTTGTGCATATTCATTCATCTTTCGGAGGAAGCTTCTACAGGATGCAGCCCTTTATCCACATGGCAGGCAAAAGGGGGATTCCCATCCTGGATCACTGCCACGGAGCCGACTTCGAGACTTTTTATGTGAGGGCATCTGATAAAAAGAAGGCCAGGATCAAGACGGTTTTCAGCCGCTTTTCCATGGTGATAGTTCTTTCCGGGGAATGGAAGGAAAGGCTCAGTGCTTTTTTACCAAAGGACAAGTTAAGAGTTATTAACAATTACTGTAAACCAAGGCCTCAGAGTGAAGTTGCAGGATTTCTTGATGCACGTTTTGCAGCGAGACAGATACTGTTTCTTGGAGAACTTGGACATCGCAAAGGCGGTTATGATTTTACGGGCATCGTTTCTCGTGTGACGGAGAGATTCCCTGATGCGGTATTTGTTTTTGCCGGCAGCGGTTCTAAGGAAGATGAAACTGCGATAAAAGGCTCCCTGGAACAGGCGGGACTTATGAAGAACTGCCGTTTTCCGGGCTGGGTTCGAGGCGGAGAGAAGGACAAGCTCCTTAAGGAGTCCTCACTCTTTTTGCTTCCTTCTTATCAGGAGGGGCTTCCCATGGCTATTCTTGATGCGATGGCCTACGGACTTCCTGTGGTTTCAACTAATGTCGGAGGAATTCCTCAACTTATCGTAAGCGGGGAGAGCGGCTTCATTGCAGAACCCGGAGACTGTGACAAACTATCTGACGGAATCTGCAGAATCCTGGATAATGAGACCGACTACAAGGCTTTATCAGCTGAAAGTCACAGAATTGCGGCCGAAGAGTTTGGATTTGACGCTCATTTGGCTAAGCTTGAAAAAGTTTATGAAGAAATTTTGACACAGCGAAGATGATCATCGTATAAACAAATGTAAAGTGAAGGCGGGGGAAATGCGGTCACCAATTATTTACTTAAAAAACCTATTTGGAATACTCGGAAGAAAGATCAGATATGCCGGGCGGTTTTCGGCGGGATGGATCCAGACCTTTGACCATCTTCATACGGAAATATACGGTAAAGGATCCGTTAAGCTTGGGGCATATAACCAGAACAGAGGTAATCTCTACCTGGTTGCCAATAACGGCAAGCTTGAGATAGGCGATCATTGTTTCTTTAATACAGGCTGCTGCGTCACTGCTCTTGAGAGCATCAAGATCGGTAACGGATGCAAATTTGGTAATAATCTGGTTATAGTGGATCATGATCATGATTATAAAAAAGCAATGGATTCAGACTTCATTACCGAAAAAGTTGTCATCGGAAACAATGTTTGGGTGGGAGCAAATGTGACAATCCTAAGGGGGACCACGATTGGCGACAACGCCGTTATTGGTGCGGGTTGCGTCATAAAAGGCAACATCGAACCTAAATCAAAAATCGTTCAAAAAAGATGAAAATATTATTTTTTAAAAAAAAGTTGAAAAACATGCTTGACATGTTATGGCGGCTTTGTTAATATATATCTTGCGCTGCGGTGAGCGCCACAAACGTTCACAACAAGCAATAGTTCTTATTTTGAATATTGAATAAGACAACTCGGAGCGATATCGAAGCGGTCATAACGAGGCGGTCTTGAAAACCGTTTGGCGGCAACGCCACAAGGGTTCGAATCCCTTTCGCTCCGCTTAATTATGAACACGCTGCTACAAACAATATAATATTTATATTGAATCAACTATTTTGCAGAAGTACTCAAGTGGTTGAAGAGACACCCCTGGAAAGGGTGCAGGTCGTTAATAGCGGCGCGAGGGTTCAAATCCCTCCTTCTGCGTTTACCTTGCGTAAACAGTAAGGTCATAATTAAAGTACCTTGACAAATAAACAGTAATGCAACCCTGAAAAATTCCAAGAGAATTATTCAGAATTAACAAACCAAAAGTAATAACGGACAGAACATTAAAGCCAAGCTTTTAGTTCTGGCCGGATTGAACAAAACATTTAAACGTGAGAGTTCGATCCTGGCTCAGGATGAACGCTGGCGGCG
>NZ_JANSWL010000074.1:0-1553 GCF_028539135.1 Butyrivibrio sp. DSM 10294
AAAAGCTTGGCTTTAATGTTCTGTCCGTTATTACTTTTGGTTTGTTAATTCTGAATAATTCTCTTGGAATTTTTCAGGGTTGCATTACTGTTTATTTGTCAAGGTACTTGTCGCTGCAGCTCTCAGCCGCAACTCATTTAGGATATCATGGTTTCAAATCTTTGTCAACAACTTTTTGAAGTTTTTTAAAAAGTTTTTTTGAAGCCATTTTAGAAATCGCTTTATTCTGCGGTTTCTTGCCCCTCTCACAAGCGGGCAAAAGTTATTATAGCAAAGCACAATATCAAATGCAACACCTTTTTTTGGAAATTTTTTATAAAATTAAAACACTACAAAATCTTGGAGAAGGACTCGATCATTCCTACTATTTATAGTGGTTTTATCCGGAAGCTTTACACTTAATTTATAAATTGTTTCTGAATCATACGCACTATTATAGAAGAAAAGTCCATACTTAATATCTATGGATCAAGTTCTCCGAGCATCCAATTATTTCATTTTCCAATAAGTCACAGCAACAAAAAACTCCCGAGGACCTAAGTCCTCAGGAGTTATGTGCTAAACGGAGAAAGCGGGATTTGAACCCGCGCACCGCGTTAACGGTCTACACCCTTAGCAGGGGCGCCTCTTCAGCCACTTGAGTATTTCTCCATGTCTGAATCCCTCTACCAATATGCGGTTGTGAATTCATGCGTCTTTGGTCAAATCATCAGACGCAAAAATAATTATACAAAGCACTGACGGCTTTGTCAATTGTTTTATTCAAAGTAATTGAATCAGACTTCTTCATTGTTGAATTCGCGGATTGCAGACTCATAAAGGTTATTGCCCTGACAGTCGATTACCACTATAGCGGGGAATCTCTCAACCTTAAGCTTCCTGATTGCTTCTGTCCCCAGATCATCATAAGCAACTACTTCCGATTCCACTATTGCTTTGGATAGAAGCGCTCCTGCGCCGCCTATGGCAGCCATGTATACCGATCCGTTCCTTATGATGGCATCTATGACAGCCCGAGATCTCTTGCCCTTACCTATCATTCCGCCAAGGCCAAGATCAAGGAGCCTTGGAGCATACTTGTCCATTCGGCTGGCAGTTGTGGGTCCGGCTGAGCCTATGGGGCGACCCTCTCTTGCAGGCGAAGGTCCCATATAGTATATGAGATTTCCCTCCATATCTATAGGAAGATCATCTCCCCTTTTCAGTGCTTCATCCATTCTTTTGTGTGCAGCATCCCTGGCAGTATATATGGTTCCGGATATATATACCATATCTCCGGCCCTTAGCTGCGATGCTGTATTCTTATCTATAGGAGCAAGAATCTCTCTTTCCATTATAAACCTCTTACTATCTAATAATATGATGTAGGTGTCAAAAGTATCTTTTGACACCATATGATATACGAATTGCTACATGACTATCGTCATTCTCGCAATTCTACAAATATTCGGAAACCGCTAATTTACTGCGTAAATTGCTAATTCCTCATATTTGTTTGGGCCATAAAGTCAAAATGCTTAACATGCCAGCATGTACGCATTTATGACTTTTGG
>NZ_JANSWL010000075.1:0-6758 GCF_028539135.1 Butyrivibrio sp. DSM 10294
CCATACAAGAGTATGAGCTCTCATCTTAAGGCCGTTCTGGTAGCAGATCTTCATAACTTCATCAACAGTGTTGAAGTTGATCTGAGGAACATACTGCTCATTGTATCCGCTGGGGATGTAGTATCCCTGGTTCTTAGCCTGACTTACAGAGATAAGTCTTGCTGAGCTGCCAAGAAGTGCATCGGGCTTCATCTCGTTCTCAAGTGTGATTGAGTTGTAGTGCTGCTTAAGGATGTTGAGCTGGCTGGAGTCTCTGAGCTGATACAGGTTGATACATGTTCCTGAATAGCCGTACTTAGCTCCGTAGGTATTAAGGAGGTTAGCCTCAACGGTCTGACCCTGTCCCTGATTACCGGTGTTGCCACCCTGATTGCCACTGTTGCCGCCCTGGTTTCCTGAAGATGAACCTGAGCCATTGCCCCATGTGAGGTAATCAAGATATGCATCCCATGTGCCGTCGTCTGCTGAAACAGTGAGTTCAACAGTAACTGCACCTGTCTTGTGGTTAACGTTCTCGATGGTGTACTCTGCGGGATACTCATCACCGTAGTAGAAGGTACCAACCTTCTCACCGCCGATCTTAAGGTCTACTCTTGCCATGTTGCTGTTGTTGGAGCAGCCGCGAAGAGTAAAGCTGTGTGTGCCATATGCGAAATACTGATCAAAGCTTACAGTGTCATTGTTAGCATAAAGTGCAACGCCGTTGAACGGACTTGAGATTGTGCCTGTGTACTGGCCGCTCTTGGTCATATCTTCACACTGGACTGTGTCTCTGCCCTGAGCTGACTCATTTCCGCCCTGGTTACCACCCTGGTTACCACCCTGGTTTCCACCTTCGTTGCCACCCTGGTTGCCGCCACCTGCTGTCTCGCCTGTGCCAGCGGCCTGCCAGTAGTCGAATTCAAAGCTTCCGTTGAATACGAATACGATGTTCTTCACACCGGATACGTTCTTCATGGTGCCTGTGAAACTCTTGTTGCTTCCGTTGGTGTTAGAAAGGTTGATGGTTCCGAGAAGATTGCCTGAAGGGCTGTTCTCTCTAACCTGGATTGTGCCTGAACCTCTGCTGTTTACGTTAACTGTGATGGAGCTAAGTCCCTTGGAGAAGTTAACGCCCTTAACCTTAGTGTAGTCGCCGTTGGAGATGCTGCCTACCCAAGCTACTCCGTCGCCGTTACCTGAAACGGTGATGCCAGCCTGTGTGAACATTGTCTCAGCCTGAACAGCGTCATAAGGGTTAACGTATGAAAGCTGTGAAACACCTGACATTGTAGGTTTGAGTGCGCTAATCCTGCCACCTGATACATTGATCTTATCGATCTGAGTTGTTCTGTAACCAAGGCTCTTGCCGATGATCTTGGACTCAACTGATCTTGTGTGATAAGCCATGTAGTAGCTGCCCTTGAACTCAAAGATAGCGTGGTGGTTGTTTCCTGTTGAACCTGAGAAGAATACACCGGGGTTCTTCATGACCTCGCCCTGGTATGTGAAAGGTCCCATAGGATTAGAACTTGTCATGTACTCGATTGCTGCGTTGCTGTAACCGTTGGAGCAGTTCCAGTTAGAGCAGTATGAGTAGAAGTATGTGTTACCAATCTTGTTGATGCCTGAATCCTCGAAAAGATAAGGAGCATCGATTGTAGCAGCTGAGCCTGAAGTTGAAATCATGTTGCTGCCAAGCTTGATAACTCTTGCTGTCTTGGGATGTGCGTACTGTCCGGAAGGAACGCCGCCACCGAAGTAAAGATAACCTGTTCCGTCAGAATCAACGAGAACTGAGGGGTCAAACATCCATTCAACACCGCTGCAGCCTGCTGTCTGCCTGGTTATGAAAGCACGTCCGAGAGGATCTGTCCAGGGTCCTGTAGGACTGTCTGCTGTAAGAACGCCGATGCTGCTGGCGTTGTTAGCGAAATAAAGGAAGAACTTGTCCTTACCGTTTATTTTCTTGGTTGCGATGCAGGGAGCCCATGAATTGGATGCCCACTTAGCGGCTCCGCCGCTACCTGCGATCTTAAAGCTGCCATGGTCTGTCCAGTTGACCATGTCCTTGGAAGAATAACAGTTGAGTGTGTTAATCTTGCCGTATGTGTTTTCGTTGTTGCCGGCGAATTCCTGTGTGTCATTGGTTGTGTAGATGTAAACTGTGTCGTTATACACCAGAACACCAGGATCTGCGCCGTAGTTCTGTGTCACAAGCGGGTTGTTCTCATTGTCACCCTTGACATAGCTGCCATTGGTAACAGAGGCCGCCTGTGCTGTTGTACCAGTGCCAAATATTGCTCCCCCAAACAACATAAGGCTCAGTACTACTGCCAAACCTCTTTTCATACAAAAACTCCTTTCCCTAGTTGAATAGTGTACTGTAAGCAGTTTCATCATAGCAATTCTCCTAAAGAATCACATACCAAAGATTGCTATGTGGTGCGCAGAAGTTGCTATTATTGTAAAAAACATTGATATTTTTTAAAAAAGTCGTAATAAAATCAAATTTTGGATGAATTATTTGCACAAAAAAAAGATGCATTTGATAAAAGAATTGTTATCTTTTGCCAAAATGCATCTTTTTATATTCGCAAAAATATAAGAATTATTGGAAATCAGTTGCCGCCGGTGTTACTGAACCAGCTGCTGTAATCGGGCTCAACCCAGGTATCATCTGAGCTGTCCCCGGTTGTGTCCTCAGTGGTGTCATCGCTGTAATCGTCTTCGTCGTAATCATCTGAGGTGTCATCTTCGTTACTGTAGTCGCTGCTGGTATAACCGCGGGAAGGTCTTGTGGTGCTGGTAGAGGTGTTGCCGGTGGCTCCGCCGGGGTAGGAAACATCGTCGTCGTCTTCATAGAAATCAGTATCATCTTCAGAAGCGTCATCGACTTCGTCTTCCTCATCCTCGGAATACTCGTTGTCCTCAAGGGTGTTGTCGTAGTTGTTCCAGTACTCATCTACGGCATTTTCCTCGGTGTCAGACTCATCAACTTCGCCGTCCTCATACTCCTCTGTATCCCAATTATCTTCGGACTCTTCATAGTCTTCATAGTCTTCGTTGTCTTCATCCTCGGAGTCGTCACCGAGAAGGTCCTCGGGGTAACCAAGAATGTCGATGAACTCGTAAGGGTCTGAATCGGCTTCGTAGCAGGCAAGGAGAATCTCGGGATAAGTCTTGGCTGCGAGTTCACCTGCTGACAATGAAGGATTGCTGCTGACGATTCTCATGATAAAAGCGCCCTTACCGGTGGGAATATTGTATCTGGCGGCAAAGCCCTTGGTCCATGCATCATTGTCGATAGTCTGATCAAGAACCAGTGCGTTCTCGAAGTTGCTGTCCATTACATCGGAAGCGGCGTAGGCTGCATCATACATCAGCTCTTCAGCCAGCTCCTCGCCCAGCTCATCGGTTCTTGCATAGGCGGAGATAAGTGCTGAGGGATTGTCTTCTGTTATATAGCCCATATCCACGAGATTGAGCATCACAGCGCTGACTGCGGTGTCAACATCGCTAAAGAGAAGGCTCTCTGTGCCGATGGCTGCCCGGCCCTCGGGGGATCCGGAATATACGCTTGTTACCTCGCCTTCCTTATTTACTTTGATTGTGATGGTGTCGACGTTGTCGGTATCTATCATGACAGCGCCATACACATAGAATTTGAAAGTAAGGATGATTCCCGCTGCAATTATCAGGTCACTGATGCCAAACCACAGAAGGAGTCTGACAAACCAGGGGAGTTTCTTACGTTTTTTTACCGTTCCGTCATTATTCTTAAATTTACTCATGTTAGTCCTCGTTAATAAAGATGCCATTTTACTCATAAGCATAATACAGCATAACGCAGAGCTGTGCAATGTGAATGATAAAAAAGAATGTGTTTAAAATGAGCTTGTTTTTATATATTATATTATAAGACAAACATTCACAGAGAAGGGGATTTTCAAGGAGGCAGAAAATGGTATATGTGAATCAGGCCGGTTATTCACCGGAATCCAAGAAAAAGGCAACATTGGCGGGAGATGAGAATTTTACCCTTTATACAAAGAGCGGAAGAGAGGTACTAAAGGGGAAACTTGCGCTGCACCACGACGACAACAGCGGAGAGGATACGGCTGTTGTGGATTTTTCCGAGGTAAGGGAGCAGGGGAGCTACTATTTTACCGACGGAAAAGGCAATAAGAGTGCGGAATTCGTTATAAAAAAGAACCACTATCATGAGGCTCTTAAGGCTTCCATGAAGATGTTTTACTTCCAGCGCTGCGGAATGGAGCTGGAGGAAAAGTATGCGGGAGTGTTCGCAAGGAAGGCATGTCACTGCGGAGGCGGATATCTTCTGGAGAACCCGAAAATCCGCCGCAAGATGCTGGGCGGCTGGCATGATGCGGGCGATTACGGCAGATACGTGACAGCGGGCGCGGTGGCTCTTGCTCATATTTTATACGGTTATGAGATGTTCCCGGGGGCTCTGACCATGGATCTTAACATCCCCGAGAGCGGCGGCAAGTATCCTGACATTCTGGCTGAGTGCAAGTACGAGCTGGACTGGATGCTGGATATGCAGGATGAGGACGGCGGAGTTCACCACAAGTGTACTTCACAGAATTTCTGCGGATTTGTGATGCCTGATGAGGATGATCTTGATATGGTGATCACACCGGTATCGAGCCTTGCTACAGGTGATTTTGCAGCTATTATGGCGCTGGCAAGCCGCATTTACAAGGCTTATGACGAGGAGTATGCCAAGGTTCTGGCTGATGCCGCAAGGCTTGCCTGGGACTGGCTTGTGAAGAACCCGGCCTTTGTATTTGAGAATCCTACCGAGGTTACGACAGGAACCTATGAGGATATGTGCGACACCGACGAAAGACTCTGGGCTGCGGCTGAGATGTTCCGTCTGGACGGTCGTGAGGATGCCAGGAAGATCATTTTGAGCGTGCTTGAGCTTAGAATCAGCCTGTACAGCCTTGGCTGGGCTGATGTCGGAGGACTTGGCACACTGGCTGTTATAAACGGCGGCAAGGAGCTGTTTGGCGAAGATCTGTATAACAGGATGGTTCTTAAGTGGGTTGATGAGGCCAACAGACTGAAGAGTGTTGCATGTAACAATGACTTTGGCCTTACGCTTCGTCCCGCTGAATTTGTCTGGGGCAGCAACATGGTGGTACTGACCAATGCCATTGTTCTGTGCGTTGCCCATTATCTCACAGGAGATGTTGGATATCTCTGGACAGCGGAGTATCAGCTTGACTATATATTTGGAAGAAACGCAAATGATATCAGCTATGTGACGGGCATCGGTGAGAGAGCCTTCAGGCATCCGCACCTTCGTCCCACTGAGGCTGACGGCATTGATGATCCTATTCCCGGATTTGTTTCCGGCGGCCCGAATTTCAGGCCCTGCGACGAGGCGGCAAATATGGAGAATATGGCTGATCAGCCGGCGATGAAGAGATATGCGGATGATATGAGATCGTATTCGACGAATGAGATTACGATATATTGGAATTCGCCGCTTGTGTTTGTGCTGGGGTATATGGCGAGATAAGTTGAGTTTCCAGAGATGATATGAGAACCCTTGGGGACGGTTGTGAGTCAATGGGGACGGTTCTTTGTGACTCACGAAGCGAGTCACAAAGAACCGTCCCCATTGACTCACAACCGTCCCCTGCTACTTACATCTTTTTTTCCGCTATTTTTCACAATGGCATCTCTTAATCTTTCAAACATTTTGTGCAATAAATCAATCATTTTCCCTGATTATTACAAATAATTTAAAAAAATATCGCAAAAATTTACAAAATAAGCAATAATTGAAAGCCACGAAGCAATATTTGACATGTAAAAAAAGCCCAGAATTGCTATGCTAAAGCTGCTTGCATTATATTATTTCAACTAGGGAAAGGAGTTATGGTATGAAAAGAGGTTTGGCAGTAGCACTGGGCCTTATGTTGATTGGGGGATCAATATTCGGCAACAGTACCACAGCACAGGTAGCGAAAGCTGCCGACGACAAAGTTGAGTGCGAGAGCATGACCAAGAGCGGTCAGTACACCGGCTCTATCAGCAGCCCTTTTAGCGGCGCAGCTCTCTATGCAAACAACGATACACTGAGCTTTAACCAGTATTTCGCATACGGCACTCACAGTTTCACTCTCCGCGGCTGTTCCAACAACAGCAACATGGCAAAAGTAGATCTTAAGATCGCCGGAGAGAAGAAGGGTACATTCTATTTTGGAGATTCGTATCCTGCAGAGTACACCATCGAGAACGTAAGTCACAAGACAGGCGATGTAACTGTTCAGCTGACCGTGTCCGCAGATGACGGCACATGGGATGCATACGTTGACTACCTTACATGGGGCAACGGTTCAGGATCATCTTCAGGCGGAAACACAGGTGGCAGCACCGGCGGAAGCACAGGCGGCAACCAGGGTCAGACAGTAGGGGCTAACCTTCTTAACACCTACGGTGCACAGTACGGCTATTCAGGAACATGTATCAACCTGTATCAGCTCAGAGACTCCAGTCAGCTTAGCATCCTTAAGCAGCACTACAATTCAATCACACTTGAGAACGAGATGAAGCCTGATGCTCTTCTCGGCGGCTCAGCAAGACTTATATCTGTAAGCCAGGCTAAGAACCAGGGATACTACATCCCCAGCGGATACAATGAGCAGTATGTTCCTCAGATCAACTTCAACACTGTTGATGAAGTTATGAAGATCTGCTACCAGAACGGCCTTAAGATGAGAGCTCATACTCTTGTATGG
>NZ_JANSWL010000076.1:0-1402 GCF_028539135.1 Butyrivibrio sp. DSM 10294
CATCAGCTGCAAGCTTTGCTTTGGTTGCTGCTTTTGTAGCTGCTTTCCCTGCGGCATTTGCTGCATTAGCCTTGGCATCCAGATCCTGAGCCTTGAGAAGCGCTTCTGATACTACCTGAAGAGTAAGGTTCTCTTCATCAGAGAGCTTTTTCTCTGCAGCTACTGCTGCTGCGTATGCTCCGGTTTCAGGATCATTTATAGCCTTTGCTGCGGCATTTGCTGCCTGTGCTGCCTCTCTTGCTTCCTCAGCTGCCTTTTCAGCTGCTTCCTTAAGTCTATCGGCTTCATTTGCATCTGCCTGACTTAATGCTGCTTCATATCTGGACTTTGCTGTCTCGTATGCGGTATTGGCTGCAACTGCAGCCTCTGCTGCTATTGCTATATAGCCCTTTGCATCGTCTGTGCCGTTTGCTGCATTAGCTGCACTACGCGCCTCTGTAGCTGCCCTCTGTCCGGCTTCATCGGTTGTATTCTCAGCTGCTGCTTCTGCTTTGCCGGCTGCTTCTTCTGCTGCCTTGGCTGCATCTTCAGCTGCCTGTGCTGCATCTGCTGCTTCTTTTGCTGCAGTCTTGGCTTCCAATACTTCCTCCCATGTAGGAGCTGAACCATCTGCATGTACTGCAGACTCTGCGGTATTCTTGAAGCCTAAAGCATCATTGGTTTTGTCTAAAGCTGTCTGTGCTTCTCTCTTAGCTGTAGCACCCTCAGTCTTAGCAGTGCTGGCGGCTGCCTGATCTGCATCAAGGGTACTCTGAGCATTTGCTACTAAAGTCTTTGCTTCCTTGACTTTTTCTCTTGCTGCATTGGCAGCGTCTACTGCTGTAGCTGCTGCTGTTCTTGCTTCAGTTGCTACATTCTCTGTTGTTGCATTATCAGCTGCATTCTTTGCTGCAATTGCTGTCTTTTCTGCTGTATCTGCCAGACTCTCAAGTGACTCTATAGCGGTATTTACTGATGATATATTAGCAACTGTAGGCTTATTGAGCTTACTTACAGCTGTTTCCAATGCTTTTAACGCACCTTCTTTTTCATCTGTTATAGCCTTTGCTGCATTCTCGGCAGCTACTTTTGCTTTATTTGCTGTATTATCAAGTACTGTCTTTGCAATCTCTATAGCACTGTTAAGATCCGAAACAGCTCCTGTTGCTGTTTCATTAGCACGCTGGGCTGTTGTCGTAGCTTCTGCTGCTGTCTGAACCGCACCGGAAGCTGTGGACAAAGCTGTTGTATCACTGCAGGATTCTGCAAGTTTCTTGGCATAATCTGCTGCTGTCTGAGCTTCCTTGGCTGTGTTTACTGCATTAAGTGCCTGTGTTGCAGCCTCATTGGCCTCTTTCAGTGCTTCTGTTGCAGCTGCTATCTTGCCGGAGGTTACGTTGACATCCTTGAGTGCTGTAACTGC